>JAKSBP010000317.1 GCA_022361035.1 Clostridia bacterium | reverse complement strand
CTGCAAAGTTTTTGTAACACATATTTAATTATATTAAGCATTATCATTAAAGTATAATTATTGTATGACTAAGCAACATTAAATTCTAATCTCTTAAGTTTATTTTTAAATAGTTGAAGAAAGGATTGGCAAAATTGTATATATGGAAATATTATCTTTAATTATTTACAAAGAAAAAATATTTTTCTAGATAATCAACTATAGTGTAGAATAAATTTCTCTGAAAAGATTCAAAGGTATCAGCTTTTTTCAAGGAAATTTTAAAAATATCAATCTTTATTATAGATGATATAGATATACGCCATTGTATACAATTTTATTCCATTCCGTTAAAATAGATTTCATTATTAAAATTTTTATAGATCACGCATTGAATGGAGGATTGTATTGAAAAAAATCTTAGGATGCATTAGAAAAGCAGTTAATGACTTTAACATGATCCAAAACGGAGATGTAGTAGGTGTAGGGGTTTCTGGTGGAAAGGATAGCGTAACACTTCTATATGCACTTAAACTTTTTCAGCGTTTTTCACCAGTAAATTATAAGCTTAAGGCTCTCTCCCTAACCCTTGGTTTCCAAAATTTTGATTTATCTCCCATAAAAAGACTATGCGATGATATGGGTGTAGAATACGTAGTCAAAGCAACTGAAATTGGAAGGGTAGTATTTGAAGAAAGAAAGGAAAAGAACCCGTGTTCACTATGTTCTAGATTTAAAAGGGCTGCCCTACATAAGCTCTGTCAGGAACATTCAGTAAATAAGCTAGCTTTAGGACACCACAGAGATGATGCTATTGAAACCCTATTTCTAAGCATGTTTTACGAAGGTAGAATCCATACCTTTGACCCCGTTACATATCTTAGCAAAAGAGATATTACAATGATACGACCTATGATTTATGCAGAAGAGAGAGATATTAAGGGAGCGGTCAAAAGCCATAATCTTCCTATAGTAAAAAGCCCCTGCCCCGCCGATGGAAACACGAAAAGGGAATACATGAAGCAATCCCTTCTAAGTTTCTATAAAGACATTCCCCATGGGAAAAAGAATCTTTTAAAGGCCTTAATGAATACTCAGCAGCTAAATATATGGGATATTGGGACGGAAGATTAAGGATTGGTGATTATGTTATAAAGTTTAGTCTTTTTCCTCTGTTTTAAGTTCAAAAAATAATATGAACTTGAATAGGAGGTAAAATATAAGCCAGTATTAAAGTGATTGGAAAAAACAACAACAGATTTCTATTTCAAATCACAATTACTATTTTACTCAAAGGATTGGAGGCCTACTGTTTTGAATGTGAAGAAAGCTTTTACTAAAATATTGATTACAACCTTAATTTTCAATATCTTTATCACCTTTTCCTATGGTGAATTTGTAAAAATCTACGAAGAAAGATCATCTGAGAATATATCTAAGGGTGTAGTCCATGAGAAAATATTAAGGTTTACTAATCAGGGTTGGTTAAACATGAATATACTTAGAATTGACCTTGAGGATAAATATACTTCTTTAGATGTACTTACAAGTGAAAAGGGAATATCCGGCAGGGATTCTTTAAGTGGACTAGCTTCTAAAAATCCATCTGCCGATAAAATAATTGGTGCTATAAATGGCGATTTTTATGATACTAAAGCATTTTCCACCATAGGGCCTATAGTTAAGGATGGAGAGCTCATAACATCCTCAAAAAATAGTCCTGATTTCGCCACATTTAATTTAGATATCGATAATAACCCCTTTATTGAATATTGGGGTACAAACTATCAAAAACTCATAAACGTAAAGACCAATTTTATATTGGATATAGATTATAAAAATAAGTCCTATATAAATGAAGGTGTTATACTTTTAGATAAAAATTGGGGAGATTTTTCCTTTGGAAATGAGAACCATGAAGACATAGTAGAAATGGTTGTGGTCAATAACAAAGTAAAGGAAATTAGAGATAACCTAGAAGCCATAGAGATTCCCCAGGATGGATATATAATAGTGGCTACAGGCCCTAGAAAAGAGTATATATTGAATAACTTTTCAAAGAATAATATAGTATCATTGGATATAGCCAGTAATCCCAACTTTGAAACCCTTTCTCTATCTATGGGTGGAGGAGCCGTTATATTGAAGGATGGAAATATCCCTGAAGAATTTTCACTTAATATTAGAGGAAAACATCCAAGGACTGCTTTAGGTATTAGCAGAGACAAAAAAGAAATTATCATGCTTACCATCGATGGTAGAAACCCATCCTATCCAGGTGTGACCCAAAGGGAATTAGCTGAAATTCTCTCTGAACTTGGAGCCTATGATGGAATCAACCTCGATGGAGGAGGTTCTACTGGAATGGTTATAAGACCTTCAGGCGAAGAGAAAATAGTAGTATCAAACGAGCCTTCTGGAGGCTTTCAAAGAAGAATAATGAATGGTCTTGCTGTTCTCAACAACAGTCCTAGGTCCTCCCTAAAGGATATAAAAATAGACTGCGATGACAGCAACATTTTTCTTGGTACTTCAAGGAACTTTGTTATAAAGGGCTATGATAAAAACTATAATCCTATTCAAATAGACTCTACTAAGGCAGCCTGGAGCGTTAAGGGTATAGAGGGGAAATTTGTTGATAATAGATTTATTCCTGAAACTTCCGGCAGAGGAACCATTGAAGCATACTATAATGGCAAAACCTCAGCCATAGACATAATGGTCCTAGATAATCCCATAAAGCTTGAAATATCTCCATCAAAAATATATGGAGAAGCAAAAAAGGAGGTTCCCTTACACGTAGAGGCTACCAATGATGAGGGTTATAGGGCAAAGATTGACTCAAGGGATTTAATATGGTCTATTCCAGACAATATAGGAGAGATAAGAAATAATGCCTTTATAGCCTCTAATAAATTAGGTGCCGATATCCTAAAGGCATCATTTAAAGATATAAATGCCTATGTTCAAGTATCTACAGGCTATAGGGAAGTTATCCTAGAGAATTTTGAAAAAATGAGGGCAAGCTTTTTACCGTACCCCGACGATGTTTCAGGAGATTTTGAATTATCATCTAAGGAAAAAACAGGCAGTTCTTCCGGTAAACTGATCTATGACTTCACCAATGCTTTAGATTCTAAGGCTGCATATGTTGTCTTTGATAATGGTGGACTTCATATGGAAGAAAAACCTGAAAAGTTAGGATTATGGGTACATGGCAGTAAAGGAAATGGCCATTGGCTTAGGGGAAAACTAAAGGATGCAAATGATAATTCCTTTAGCTTAACCTTCGAAAGATATGTGGACTGGGATGGCTGGAAATTTGTAGAGGCGGATATTCCTTGGGGAGCAGTGGCACCGTTAAAACTTGAAAGACTATATTTAGTTGAGATAGAACCCCGTCATAGGGATTCAGGTCAAATTTACCTCGATGATATTACTGCCTTCTATAAATCTAAGGTTAACAAAGGGATTCCAGAGGATACTGCGATTTACTCTGATAAAAGGAATGTTTCCGCTGAGCTAAAAAATGAAAATTCCTTTAGATTTTTAGCCCACGGAGCCATTGCAAATATAGATACCCTATTGGATAATCTTGTTGTAAATAAGCTTTCCAATATTTCAAATACTATGGATTTAAGTCTTTTTACAAATTATCTTGATAATGGATTAAAGGATAAACTATCAACTAACTATGAAGTCATACATTCTGGATATTCACATACAAAACTCAAGAATAGTTCATTTATTAAACTCAATAATAACAACAACGGCAGCATTAGAGCCACGGACTTCAATCAGTGGATATGGTTACTTGATGTCGTTAAAAATATAGATAGTGATAGCCTTTTCATTACTCTACCAAAGCCATTAGGTTTTAAGGACAAGCTTGAAGAAAAATTGTTTTTTGATACCTTTAAAAAACTAAGGGAAGAAAAAAATATAGATGTTTGGATTTTATCAGGAGGCTCTAATAAAGATTTTGAAGTGGATGTTACCGACGGTATAAGACTGGTAAAATTAAAATCCTATCCTGACCATAATAATATAGATATATTTCATGAGCTTAAATACATGGTATTTACAGTGAACGATGGATATGTTACCTATGAGATAAAGAATATGTATGGGAAATAATTGTTGATGGATAAAGATTCTATTTCTAATTGAAAGATAGCCTAGAGTAAAAAAGTTTATAAAAAATTACAGGGAGCGGTTATGGACTCCGTTCCCTGTTTCTTTCTGTAGAAGGGCTAAAACTAGCTGATAATTGCAATTAAATATTCTTAGAAGCTATGACTCAGGCTCCAGTAGTTACTTCAACATCTCATCTAAAATTAACAACTGTTCATCGAATAGATTTTCGCTCAAAAGTTTTAATACCTTTTCTCCCTCTTTTTCTGAATCAAGCAACAACTTTTTAAGTTTCCTTGTATTGTATTTACCCATACTTTCCAATATGTATCTAATTTCTTCTTTTTCAAATACCTCTAAGCTATCTACGCTTTTATCACTATAAAATGCTATAAAGTGATTTAATGTTTCATTATCTATTGTGTGAATATCTTCATCTTTTTTAAAAACTTCTCCAGGAGCGCTAATTAAAAAATTTAATGATTTAAATAATTTTTCTTGTCCTAATGTATTATTTTTAATAGGATGTAAATACATTATAGTTGATGTTGTAATAAAGGTTAATACAATCATTAATATAAAATATACTTTCCTCTTAATAATATCACCTCCCGAATCTATGGAAATCCTAGATTCTCATTAATTCTTTTTATTATTTTCGTCAAAAATAATTTTTTCTATTCCTCCAAAAAAAGAAAGTAATCAAACTTATTTACCAAACTATATCCTGTATTTTCATTATTAAATTTTCTGAATTAAAAATATACACCCCTCATATATATCATATGAGGGGTCAGATTGTTGATAAAGTCAACAAGATGACAGGCTTTTGAGAAATACGAAGTTCGAGGCGTGCTGAAACCAAGAGGCCGCAGCGTATATAGCAATACGTAAGGGTTCTTGGTTGAAGCAACAACGCAGAAATTCGGGTTTGTCAAAAGCCTGCACCCCTCATATATATATCATACGAGGGGGTGTTTTTTTCTTTTGAGCATAAAAAATATTGACACAATAAATGAAGTTAAAGTCAACTTTAAAGATAAATATGCAGTTAATATTCTATCGAAAAATTTATCTCAGAGACTTAGAAAGGACACCATAATAGTGTGTATTGGTACAGATAGATGTATTGGTGATGCTTTAGGCCCCTTGGTTGGAACCCTATTATCAAGGGCAAAATATAAATATCCCGTCTATGGAACATTAAAAGATCCGATACATGCCGTCAACCTTAAGGAAAAAATGAAAAAAATAAATAGTGTACATAAAAATTCAAATATAATTGCAGTAGATGCTTGTTTAGGGGAGGAAAAATATATAGGAAGTATTCAAATAAGACACAGTCCCATTTTCCCTGGAAAGGGTGTAGGTAAAAATCTTCCCTCCGTTGGCCACATTTCAATAGTCGGTATAGTAGATAGATTCACCTTAGACGATTTCTTTCCCATACACGGTATAAGACTAAGTTTAGTGATGGATATGGCTGAAGTTATTGGAAAAAGTTTAATAAAAGCTATTAGACCGTAATCAGCAGCTTAATTCACCATCATTATAATTAATGGGATAGTGACTACGGAAAAGAAGGTTGACAGAAAAACTACTTTAGAGGCTAAATGGTAATCATTATTAAACATGGAGGCCATTATAGGCGCATTAGCGGCTACAGGCATGGCAGTTATTATTACTGGTATAATTAATAAATGATCACTAAAGCCTACTAATTTTAAAATAAACATTGTTAAAATCGGTATGATCAATAATCTAATAAAAGATATTATAAAGACTCTTTTCTCTGTAAATATTTCTGTTGATTTTACATCGGCTAAGATTGAACCAATGAATAACATAGCCAAAGGAATTGTAAGGTTTCCTAAAAGGTCTAATGTCGTATATAGAGGATAGGGCAATTTTATTGAAAATAAAAATAATATGAAGCCTATAATGACTGCAATCATTGCTGGATTCATAAATTTCTTTATTATATCTATACTTTTTCTGAGTCCACTATTCTCATTTTTTTCACTGTTATTTCTAGTTAAAAAATGTACTCCAAGGGTCCAAAGTAAAATATTGAAGGGAAAATTATAAAGAGCTGCATAAAATACTCCTATATCTCCTATTAAAGCTTTAATTACTGGATATCCCATGTATCCACCATTTGAAAATACTACGGCGAACTGAAATATATCCCTTGCTTTTCCCTGGATTTTCATAATTTTAGCTAACAAAAAAGAAAAAGTTATAACAAATATATAAATACAGGATGAAATAATGACCAATTTACCACTTTTCACCAAAACTTCCGGTGTAAAAGAAAAATTCATAGCCCTAATAATAAATGCAGGCAGGGCAACATTAATTACTAAATTGCTAACATCTCTATTCATGTCATTTGAAATTACCCCTAGTTTCTTTATTACATATCCTATTATCATTAATAAAAACAGAACAACTACCTGTTGAAGTGCAGCCATTTTATATCTCCTTTATTTCTCATGATTTAAAAAATCATAAAAGTCTTCATATCCACTGTGTACGAATTCATATAAAAGTGGAGTGTCTGTCTTAAATTCACCTTCTAGCTCAAGGAGTTTTCCAAAGACTCCTTGGGCAAAATATTTTTTAATTCCCATTAGGTTTTCCTCACAGAAGGTTCCTACAGCCAATTGTCTTTCTGTGGTTATAAAATAGACAGCAAAAATATCTCCATTTAAATAATATATAGGATTCTTAACATGGTCATTGTCAGGATTAAACTCAGTATATAAGAATCCAGTCTGATGAATATTTTGCATAGCATTTGGTTTATCTTTATCTAAGACCTCCACAATATCTAATAATTCCTCTGCAGAATAGACAAGAATATATTCCGATTTTTTAAGTTGAAATGTTGCCTCTATGGACGATATTTTCATTTTATTATTTACTTCAGCATAAGCAACCCTATAACCATCTTCAGTCTCCATTATACCAATTTTAGAAATTATTATTTGATATCCCTTATCTAAATCTACCAATGATTCTGAAGTGTAGTACTTTATTTCCTTATCTACATGGGAAAGCTCTACAACATTTTTAATGAGGGTACAGGATTTATCCGTGGGATTAAATCCCCTTAATTTATCCTCTATGCATAGGAATCGTTGTGCCTTCCTATCCATTCCAACAGCCCTCATTATGAAATAATTTATCAATTGAAAATCATTAACTATATCTTCACAGATTTTTTTCCATACTCTAAATTCAATATCCTTATCTATATTTACCTTAGATTTTAATAATATATCGTATTCCTCTACACCTTGGGGTAAGGGTTCATTATTTTTAATATTTATCTTATAACTCTCGTTAAGTAGATATATACTTTCTCTTTTAGAAATTTTTATAAATTTTCCCCCAAGTCCTCCCATCATTTTAGCGGAAATAAAGTCTATCTCTTCCTTACTTACATTTGTAACACTCTCGTATCCATCAATACCATATTCTTCAAAATCTAAATGAAAAAACTGAATATATTCATTTTTTTCTTCATTTTCCCAATACAGCTTCATTCCTACTACACCCATAAGCCTAGTATTGGTAACATAGCCTTTCTTAAATTTATATTTGGGTATGGAGGTTTTTCCTCCTCCCCCTTTGATAACCTTAAATCTATCCTTTTTCATCTAATTACTCCTTAACTTTTTCATTGTATATATGTTTGAAATTTTGCAATCACATTTCTACATATACCTAGTATAAAATACATTATCAAGCAAGGTTAGTCATATTTCTACTTCATTATATTCTAACATATATTCTTGGCAATATGTAAGCTAATTTAGTTAAAGTTTCGCAAGTAAGAATATGGAAAATAAAACATTATCTAAAAAAAAAGTAGGTCCATACCTACTCAGGCTTTTGACAAATCGAAATTTCTCAGTTGTTGCCTAATCCAAAAAACCCCTTGTCTTTTTTTACATCCTGGGAGTTCTTCGATTTTAGCACACCTAAAGCTTCAAATCTGTCAAAAGCCTGTTATCTTGTTAACTTTATCGGTAATATGATTAGGTTATATCTACTCTATTCCATCTATTATTTTTAATATATGTTTTTTAATCATATTCAATTTACTGTCAGCTTTGTCTTCACTGTCCCCTACCACTGAAAAGTATATCTTAAGCTTTGGTTCGGTTCCCGAAGGCCTAACCGCAAACCACGAACCATCTTGTAGGGTAAAGTGAATCACATTGGATTTTGGTAAATCTAGTTCCCTCTCTTTACCTTCAATTATAAACTTCTCTGTTCCCTTTAAATAATCCCTGATAATCTCCATTTTAGTTCCACATACTTCTAATGGCGGATTATTTCTAAATGCCTCCATTATTACTCCTATTTTCTCAAGACCTTCCTTGCCCTTTAAAACTATGGATTCTAGTCCTTCTTTATAATAGCCATATTCCCTATATAAATCCTCAAGGGCATCTAATAGATTCATCTCCTTTGATTTATAATACGCAGCCATCTCAGCAATCAATAGAGATGATACAACGGCATCCTTATCCCTTACTTCGGTTCCCACAAGATAACCATAGCTTTCCTCATATCCCATAATGAAATTCTTATTTCTCTTTTCTTCAAATTCTCTAATTTTTTCTCCAATAAACTTAAATCCTGTAAGAGTGTTTATAATTTCTACACCATAATCTTCAGCTATTTTACTTCCTAGCTCTGAAGTTACTATGGTTTTTATGATAACGCTATTTTCAGGTATACTTTCCATAGAAGATAGTATATACCTAATAAGTAGGGCTCCAGTCTGATTTCCTGTTAATACCTGATATTTCCCTTCCCTGCTCTTTATCACAGCTCCAACCCTGTCACAGTCTGGGTCGGTACCAATAATAATATCTCCACCTACTTCTTCTGCTAACTTTATGGCCATATCAAAGGCTTTATGCTCTTCAGGGTTTGGAGATTCTACCGTTGAAAAGTTGCTATCAGGTAGCTCTTGTTCCTCAACAGCAAAAAAGTTCTTAAAACCTACTTCTGTCAGTACTCTCTTTACTGGCATTGCTCCAGTACCATGTAGGGGAGTATAAATTACCTTTAAATTCTCTATTTCTTCTATCATATCTTTCCTTAAAGATAAGGATTTAACCATATCTATGTACTTTTTATCCATTTCTTCTCCAATAATATGGAGCAATCCCTTAGCCTTCGCCTCTTGTTCATCTAAATATTTTATAGTGCCATAGTCTTTAATTTCCTTAATTTCTTCTATAATCATATTGGCATACTTCGGAACAAGCTGACCTCCATCTTCTCCATATACCTTATAACCATTGTATTCAGGGGGGTTATGACTTGCAGTAATAACTATACCTCCCGCTGCTCCAAGCTCCCTTACTGAAAAGGAAAGCTGAGGGGTGGACCTTAAAGACTCAAAGACATAGGCCTTTATGCCGTTTCCAGCTAAAACCTTAGCAGCTTCTAGTGCAAATTCCGGTGATTTATGTCTTGAATCAAAGGCTATAACCGCACCCTTACCCTTGGCTCCAGTTACTTCTCTTAATATGTAATTAGCAAAACCTTGTGTGGCCTTTCTCACATTATACTTATTTATTCTATTTGTTCCCGCCCCGATAATCCCCCTAAGACCCCCAGTACCAAATTCCAATTCCCTATAAAATCTTTCTTCTATCTCTTTTTCATCATTTCTTATACTTAAAAGCTCCTTTTTAGTTTCTTCATCAAAATGTGGACCCATAAGCCATTCTTCATATTTCTTCATATAGCTCATAATAATTACTCCCCTCATCTTTCAATCGTTTCTAAGTATTATTTTATTTATTAGGGCTGTAGGATTAAAAAATACCCTATATATATATTATAATAGATTTATAATAATATGAATAAATGTATATATAATATTTTAAAACTTTATTGTTTTTCTAAAAATTAAATAGGGTAGAGGATGTAGAGGCTTGAGTATGGATTATTAGGTGAAAGCTCCATATTCTAAGCCTTTAAATATTATTTAGGTCCTTAAAGGCAAAAAACTCGGTCTGCTAAAAATTTTACCGATAATAATCTATCTTTCATTTGAAACTATTCAATTTACCTTCTACGCCGTAGAGTTAGAGATTAAATTTTCAAATAGTTCATTTACAATTTCATCTAATATATCATCCTTAATGGTCTTCATTAGCAGGTCGCTTTGCTTTAAAATCCTTGGTATTATATCCGATATTTTACCCCTTAAGGGTCTAAACCTATTTATAACTTCATCTTCAAATTCCTCATATTTATACAGCTTAAATCTTTCAACACCATACTTTTTAGCTACCCTTTCATATATGGCTAAGATAATATCTTGATAGCTTCCATTCTTATCTACATCTAAAAGCTCCCCAAGTTTTGGAATTATGTTTTCAAATAACATTCTTCTATAGGGTATATCTTCTATTCCTAAAATTTTACCTATCGTCAATACCTTTTTCTCCCCAAGGTTCATAAAATAATGTACGAAATAATCTTCATCGTTTTTGGGATGAATATAGTATTTACTACCCTTTAATCCCTTAAAGGCCTTTAGAGCATCAAAATATCCAAGATTTAAATTTTTTCTTGCCCTTTCCGTGGTGAAATCTAAGGTCATTCCAAGGTCATCAGAAGGATTTATATGGGTAATGTTAACTCCATCCCGCCTAAATCTTCTTCTCATCCCAAGACCATATAGCCTAATTATTATCAAATCTTTATAGCCCTTAGAAAGTAAGAGACTAGTAGGTAAATTATCATAAAATCCTCCATCTAAATACAGCTTTCCCCGTATTCTTTCGAGTTTAAATATAGGAAGGTATGCACTGGCAACAAGATAGTTTATCAGTTCACCATCGGGGATATCTTCTATATAAAGTTCCATTGGCCTAAAATCAGATAGGGAAACTGTTACAATCCCTAAATCTCTTTTAGATTTTCTAATAATATCTTCATTTATAAATTCTTTTAGAAGACTCTTCAGGGGCGTTATATCAAGGCCTCTACCCCCTACTATACTTTTAACCTGATCAATTATATTCTGAATATTGTCTGGTGTAATATCGAATTTCATAAGTTGCTCCAAAATATCATCATCTACATTTATAACCCTTGAAGGCTTCATGTTGTACCAAATATCATAGCATTTCTCAAATTCATCTTGGGCAATTATGGCACCATTTAAAGCTCCCACTGAGGTTCCTGATACTCCCCTAACCTCAATGCCCATTTCTTTAATGGCCTTCCACGCCCCTATTTGGAAAGCGCCTTTAGCCCCTCCACCTTCTAATACTAAACCCTTCATAAAATCACCTCGATTATCTATCTACTATTATTCCTAGATTATTTTCTTCTAATATCCTCTGCTGAAAAGTTCCTAATAGCCAATGACTAGAAACTAATAGCCCTTCTTCATAATATTATATGCCCTTTCTACAATAAATGCTAAAGCTATTCCCAGGGCTATTCCTATACTATCTATAAAAATATCGGATAGTTTACCACCTTTATTAACTATAAACCCTCGATTTATCTTGTCCATTACAGCATAGAAAAAACAAATTATAAAGGCTCTAATAAATAAATCTCTGCCTCTAAAGCCTCCCACATAGAGGGCATTTAACACCAAGAGACACAGTACGAAGTATAGGACAATATTTATTTCTTTACTAATAAAAGTATTTAATGCATGTCCATCTACTACTTTTCCCGTATCATCATAATTTTCATGGGTATTACTTATTATATATCTACTTTTAAGCTCCCATCCCTTATCTTCCTGAGAAGAGAAATTGAAAATCACTATGAGCCATAATATTATTAAAAGTATAGGAACTACTCTTTTAAACATACTTTCACCTGCTTGAGTATTTTAAATTCTAACCTATAGGAACTAAAAATATACAACTTAAAAGCTTTTAACATTTAAGGAAAAATATTCTTAGGGTTATTATATATAATTATACCATTTATACACCAAATAAATACACTAGTTCTATTCTTTGGTTATATTTATAGAAGGGGTTGATTAATAGTTAGGTCATTCTACTTAATTTTTAGGGATTAGGACAAAGGTGTATGTAGAGGGCTTTGTGGGTTTGAGGCTATCAGTTTCAAAGATTAGGGTACTATTTTTAAACTTGAAAAATTTTCTAAAGCCTGTTTACTATGAATAGTTTATACTTTATCTAGAACTATTTGATTTATTTGGCTTGATTTATTGAATCTCCCTAATCATAAGTAAAACTCTGGATATTGTCCAGAGTTTAGGGATAATAGTTTTATTAACTAATTCTTTTATATGTTGGGACTATATGTTGAATTTGATTTATTAAATCCTCCCTGTTTCCATCCATTAATTCCTTAAATGCTAATAATTGGGCCTTTAAAACTTTATAATCTATATGTAAGGGTTTTCCAATAAAAATTTTATTATGCTTTGTTTCTTTTAATCCTTCCTCATCCATTAAAAGCTCCTCATACAGCTTTTCCCCTGGTCTAAGACCAACAAATTCAATATCTATATCTTGATAGGGTTCAAAGCCCGATAATCTTATGAGATTTTCCGCTAAATCAACTATTTTCACAGGTTCACCCATGTCTAAAACAAATACTTCTCCACCCTCTGCCATTGCACCGGCTTGAATTACTAATTGTACGGCTTCGCGAATAGTCATAAAGTAACGGGTTACTTCTAAATGGGTAACAGTTACTGGGCCGCCCTTCGATATTTGATTTTTAAAGAGTGGAATTACACTCCCATTGCTGCCCAATACATTTCCAAATCTTACTGCAACAAATTCAGTTTTACTATTTTTGCCCATGGTTTGCACAATCATCTCGGCTATGCGCTTGGTAGCTCCCATAATATTGGTGGGGTTCACAGCCTTGTCTGTAGATATAAGAACAAATTTTTCGGTCCCGTAGCTATTAGCACATTCTGCCACATTAAGTGTTCCAAATACATTATTTTTTACAGCTTCCTCAGGATTTGCCTCCATTAAGGGCACATGTTTATGAGCTGCAGCGTGAAAAACTACCCCTGGTTTATATGTAGAAAATATTTCTTCTAACCTTTTTCTATCCCTTATAGATGCTATTAACACATCTACACTGAGCTGTGGATGATTCCTCATAAGCTCATTTTGTATGTCATAGGCATTGTTTTCGTATATGTCCAATATTATAAGCCTCTTAGGCTTAAAGATTGCTATTTGTCTACACAATTCTGAACCAATGGAACCTCCTCCACCGGTTATTAAAGCAACCCTGTTCTTTAAATAATGGGTCATTTCTTCAATATCTACTTTTACCGCTTCCCTACCTAATAGGTCCTCTATATTTACATCTCTGATTTCCTTTATACTTACTTTACCATCTATGAGTTCAAACATACCTGGAACTATTTTTAATTTACATTTCGTTCTGCTGCACTCTTCTACCACTTCTCTTATTTTACTCTTTGGTGCCGATGGAATAGCAATAATTATTTCATCAATTTTTTTCTTTTCAGCAAGCTTTTTTATATGATATCTGTCGCCTAAAATAGGCACTCCTTTTATTGTTTTGCCAAGTTTAGTATCGTCATCGTCTACAACTACAACGGGTTTACTGCAAAGCTGGTCATGGTTTTTAAGTTCCTTGATAACCATAGCCCCGGCTTGGCCAGCACCGACAATCATTACTCTCTTAAATTTGTTGCTACTTACAATGTCACTGCTCTTTATTTTCCTAAAGGCCCTGTAGCTAAATCTTATACCACCTATTAAAGTAATGTCTAACATAAAGGTTAATATATATATACTACGGGGTAAATTTAGCTGCTGAATGACAAAATAACTTACAAATCCTGTGGTTGCAACAAAGGATGCAGTAACTATCTGGACTATTTCCTCTACACTGGCATATCTCCACAAGCTGTCATACATTTTAAAGGCATAGAAGACAATTATTTTAATCAATATAATAGCAAAAATATTTTCTACAAAAACATCAAAATGTTGAATAGCCAAAGGGTTATTTATGAAGTTGCCATCAAATCTAATTGCAAAGGCAAAAACAAAGGATACACATATAGCTGTAATATCTACAAACATTAATAATATACTTTTGATTTTTTTCTCCATAAAGTTCACTCCAAAATATTTAATTCTATAATTAATATACAAGTTTAATTTATTAAAGTCAATTTATGCTGTAGGTTTTAGCTAAGACGAAAAATCTTGTATATAACAAATTATAAAAAAATGATTTACTCTTTGTATTTAAAAATTAGTAATAAAAATAGAAAAAATACAGCTATTCCTGTAATAAGGCTTTGCTGAACTCCTCTTCACCATAACTATATTATGCTTTTAATAGGGATTGTATTACCACGAAAACTGTAACCTTGAATAGAGCGATTATTTGAACTAATATCTTACTCTGCTAATCAAACATCTTTACATACTTACTTTATTCCAAGCT
>JAKSBP010000141.1 GCA_022361035.1 Clostridia bacterium | reverse complement strand
CTGCAAATAAATTAGGGTCTTTATTAAAGGAGACATTTGCATAATGGTGAACAAAGGTGTCTCTACATAGGATTAAGGAATACCCTGCTTTTTTAATTCTAAAACAGTAATCGTTGTCTTCGTAATTACCTGGGGTGAAACGTTCGTCCAATAGACCTATCTGCTCTATAACTTCAGTTTTGATTAGCAGGCAGAATCCTATTAACATGATAGTTTCATGCCACTTTTCAGTATTGGATATATTGTATTCCTCTGCAAAGGAATACATTTCTTCTATATTTTTATAGGGTACCGCAATTCTTTGATTATTGTCACAATTATTGGTTACGGGCCCTACTGCTCCAACATATTCATTGCTGAATAGAGCCTTTCTCAGATTTACCAACCAATTTTTTGACACAATAGTGTCGTTATTCAGTAGTAAAACACTGTCTCCACTGGCTATCTCAATACCCTGATTACATCCCTTGGGAAATCCCAGATTTTCATCATTTAAAATCAATTTAATATCCTTCTGCTCTTTTAGCCATTGGACCGTACCATCTGTTGAATGGTTGTCAACAATAATAATTTCATAGGTGTCTTCCTCTGTATATTTTCTAATACTTTCTAAACAAAGCTTTGTATAGTAAAGCTGATCATAGGTTAATATAATAATACTTGTAAGACCCTTTCTATATTCTCTTTTGTTTTCAAAGACCTTCTCCATATTACTATCTCCCCTACTTAAGAATATTTTCTTAAACCTTTTTTTCAGTTTATATGCAGCGGCTTTCATAAATGTCCACATAACGCTCATTCCCATATTCCTCCCACTAAAAGTCATTAATACCCTAAAGTCCTAAAATACTCTCTATTGTATAGTACACTTTCGTTCTCTGGCACAAAGCTTGCAGCCATTTCATTACATTTAAAGGCCTCATCATGCTTTTTCAATCTATCGTAGCATACACAAAGTTGTAGATACGGAAGCCATGTCCAGCAGACTTCATTGATGAAACCTAGACAATTTTCAGGTTTCTCCAATTTTGTAGCTAATTCATACCAAAAAATGGAATCATGATACTTCTCTTCCTCTAGAAAAAAATATCCTAATCTACAGCAAAATTCAGCACGGGGCCTATCATATAGAAATGATTGTAAACTGTACATTTTAGCATTATCCCTGTTATTTTTAGAATGATAGTAATCAGAAACCTTACCACATATAGAAATTTTATCCTCGAACCAAACTCCATCCGCCCTTAATAATTCAATATATATTTCAACGGCCTCATCTTGATAATTATTATCAAACAACTCGTTTCCGTAATAAATTTTATCCCTAAGAGTAAACTCTACACCTTCCTCTATTTTCTTTTGATATATCTTCAAATTCCGTTCCGTTGCTATCTGCAATTTCTTATGGGTAATAGAGATATCACTATTTATAATATTTCCACCTACAACTAAGCACTCATGGACAAAACCACACCATTGAAAATTATTAGCCCTCTTCACAAGTCTATTTCGCCTTAGACTAAATGTTACATTTCCTTTTTCATCGAATGCAAGATTATAAGGCATGGTTACAGAGTCCACCGAATTATCTAAACTATTCTTTAAATCCTTAAACTTTTCCATATCCTCTTTAAGGATTATGTCATCTGCATCTAACCAAAGTATATATTCCTTAGTGGCTTTACTAAAGGCAAAGTTCCGTGCAGCGGAAAAATCGTCAATCCATTCAAAGTCATATATTTTATCTGTAAATTTTCTAGCTATTTCCTTAGTCTTATCTGTAGAGCCCGTATCTACAATGATAATTTCATCGACTATATCTTTGGCAGATGTAAGGCACCTAGCTAAAACATCTTCTTCATCCTTAACTATCATACATAAGCTAATAGTTACCAACTAAATTCCTCCATTCAGAATTTATAAGCCCTTCATATTGCTCCTTAAATCATTATATGATTACCCTTAGAAATTGTTCTTGTATAGATAAGAACTTGAATTTTAAAAAGGCTACAGTCTGCCTTATTTTTAAAGTTAGATTTCATGTAAAAACAGTATAGGTTTTAGAAACTCCCTTCTGCTGGTAGAATGATATGGAGGATTAAACTTTTCTAGATATGGGAACCTGGGAAAAAGAAGGCATGAGCAGAAAATGTTCTCTAACTGTTTTAGGAACGGCCACAGACCGTTCCCTATAGAATCATTTCTATATATAGGAATAGGTAAATTTATAGTCCATAGACTCTATCTTCCTTACCTATCCTTTTTCTTCAATAATTCTTCCCTTCTTTTAGCAGCAGCCTTTTTCCTTTTCTCAAGTGTATCCATTGTTTCTTCTTCAATGATCTCCTGATCTTTTTTTCTTCTTTCCCATGTTCTCCTTGTCCTTCTGCTATTCCTCATTTCTATACTCCTCCTCAATTCCTTCTTTCATTAATACATAATATGCCTTATTAAAAAAGTTTGTGTAAAATCACTCATATATTTGCCAAATAATCAATTGCCTTATATTCTGCCATATTTTATTTACAGAAATGACAAAACATTCTAATTATTGGGCCAATGCAGTTATTTGATTATTATTAACGAAAATTGTAGCAAGGGATATATTATCTATAGATACTCTTACAAAGTATTCACAGCAGCCGGAGCAAGCTGGAAATTCACAGAAATTGAAATTGAATGACTTAGAGAATCTTAAAGCATCAAAATCCCCGGGATTACCCTCAACCTCTGCAAATTCGTAGACCCATGTATTTAGCAGCAATGGATTTCCATTATCGCATGCTTTAAGTAATTGAAATATCAATCTCCCCTCTGCAGAAGTGAATGTGGCTAAGAATTGAACTACACTGGAAAACTGGATTCCTACCGTTGGCTTAACTATATCTCTTGTATCAACTATGACACTTGCCACAGTGATTGGGGGGTCATTTGGATTTATGAAGACAGCGTCGAAGCCTTGACCACAGGATAATATTGTCTTTTTAGGGAATGGATGCTGCTGTTTACATGCAGCACAGCCTAAATCCTGTTCGCAGTCACAGAGTATTCTCCTATCGCAATCTCCTTTATAGGGACCGTATACCCTTTTAGTAGAAGCTGACATAAAATTTATTCCTCCTTAATAATTTTTCTACCTTAAATAATTAATAGTTTATTTCATAGATTAAAATATTCTTATAATCTAAAACCTATGATTATTGAGCTATTGCAGTAATAAAAATATTATTAATAGATATTCTTTCAACGTTAACCAAATCCCCTACCGATGCTTCAACAAAGTAGCTACAGCAGCCAGGGGTTTTTAAAAAGTCACAGAAGATAAAGCTAAAGGAATTAGATAGTGCTATGGTGTTGAGGTCTTCAATCTTCACTACTTCATAGGTCCATGTATTTAATAATACCTGTTCTTGATTGTCACAAGTTCTAAATAGACGGAAGTTTACTGCTCCCCGCGCATCTTGAAATGAAGCTACAAAATTAACTATACTTGAAAATTCTATTTCAACCTTTGGTTTACATATACCCGAGGTATCAATTACAACTTGGGCCACAATACCTGAGGAAGGGTCGGGAAGCACAACCTCATCTAGAGTACCAGAGCCATCAAAATCAATACTATTACTTGTTCCGCAGGATAATATTATTGGCTTAAAAAACCTATCCCTTTTCCTATCATCAATACACTTTTCTTTGTCATTATACCAATCCTTTTCACAATCACAGTCTTTTACGTAGGTTGACATATAATAGATTCCTCCTTTATTAATATCTTTTTATTTAAAAATAATCCTTTCAGAGGCTAACAGGATTTACATTCTCTCTCTTTACAATAACTTTTTTAACAGATTACTGAGCTATGGCTTGAACCTGAACGTCATTAACAAGTATAGAAGCATTAGCCAAAGTATCTATTGAAGCTACTACAGAATAAGTACAGCATTTAGGGCAATTTAAGCGATCACAAAAAATGAAAGTAAAGGATGTATTAAAGGTTAGGGGGACATCATTATCGCTTATCTGAGATGCCTGATATGTCCAAGTGTTTAATGGTACTGCCACTCCGTCTTCACAAGTTCTAAATAGGCTAAAGTTTAATAGTGCATCTGGGTCCGCTGCTAGACCTGATAAATTCACAATACTAGAAAATTTGATTTTAACTAATGGCTTACATAGACATGTGGTATCTACTATTACAAATCCCACAGTGACATCAGGGTCCTGTGTGCTCGTAAACTGGGCATCATTACCTTGACCACATAATAGTACTAGGGGTTCATTTGGCACCTTAGGTTTAATAAAATCCCTATCCTTTTCACAATCACAGGGAATTTTCTTACTATGATTCCTATCCATAATTGTTGCTTTTTTCATATAACCTACCATGAAACATACTCCTCCTTCTAATATTTTTGCAAGATAGCAATAAAAAGTTAAAAGACATGACGTCTTTTATTTTGATCATATTTCATTTTATGGAATATAAAGTAATAAGGTTTCATATTTCTATCATTTTCCCATAGATAAAATTTGAATGTTTAATTTATCTTCTATTTTCTTGCACTATATATTATGCATAAGTCTAAATTATGTTCTATATGAAAGTAGTAATCATAATGATCTTCTTTATTCAATACCATAAAAAAACCTCCACAGAGGTGAAGGTTGAGGCTGTTAACAAACTCCCAATTTCTGCGTTACTGCTAAAATCTCCGGTGCTCACTTGCAGTGAAGCAAGCTCCTCTCCTCAATTTCAGCGTGCCTTGAACTTGGAAGTTTGTTAAAGCCTATCATCTTGTTAACTTTGTTAACAATCTAAACCTTCACAGAGGTGAAGGTTTAAAAATTTAATAAAATAATTTAGCACTCTTGAATTTTCGCTACAAGCTGACCCATAGAAACCGTTGCACTTGCATTATTCAACATATTTACATCTTGACTTACTAAGGTAGCAGTTACTCTAACAAAGTAATCTATACATCCCTGGCAAGGCGTCGGACAAAGACATCTGCTAAAGCTAAATGTATCATAGGTTTCTAAGGACTGGGCAGCAAAACCAGTAGTATCTACAACTGTAAGGGCCGATAGGAATCTTCTAAATGTCCAGCTCCCTATAGTGATCTCACTTCCACCATTACGCCTGCAAACTAATTCATATACAAGTATAACTTCTGCATCGTCACCAGGTTCAGCAAGTGTTCCTACCCCTGGCTGCAATACCGCACTAACTTGACTTGTAAATTGAAGATCAGTTATAGGTTTGCAAAAACATGAAGTATCAACAGTTACGTTAGCTGCAACAAATGTTTGATTAGTCGCTGTGAACATCATTGAACCACCTGGAGTACCACATTCTAACAGTATCTTCTTTGGACATGGACTCAATGGTTCACATCTTGCACAGTCCCTTTCCTTTCCACAATCACAGGGGATTTTTTTTCTATCACAACAATCCTTTGGAACTTTAATATATACTGACATTATATGTTTTCCTCCTTTTTTAACACTTCTTTTTAAATAAATAATTTCTTCAAGTAGACAAGGGATTTTATGCTTTTCTCAATTACTCCTTAATAAATTTTCTTTACATATTAATGTCTTTCTTGTCCAGTTCTTTTCATAATCCCCCCTTGACTTCTTGCACTACATACTATGCTGTCAGTTTAAAAATGTGACATGTACAGATTATGATTATTTGTAAATAGATTGAGTAGAAAATTTTTTTAAGTCTTTAAATTTGGGATAAAACTCTCCAGTGTAAAATCCAATATACTCCCTAATGTATAAGTAAAAAATATAGTATATTCCTATGTTACAGTAGATAACCTTGTATAAATGTGTTAAAGATATATATTAAAATTACTACAAATTTTTTGGATATGCTTTATTATTTATGAATATATATATTACATAGGAATCATTAAGGTGGTGTAACTATGGCTTATAGAAAAAAAAGGGCATATATAGTCCAGTATGGCTTTATATTTTATTACTTTTACTTAGTGAATGACATTCTATATATAGAAATACTTCACAAGGATAGTAAAAATATAAGAAAAAGGCTTCAAACCAACATAAAGGAGTTTTCAGCCTGCTTAGATAATAGCTCAAATACGATTCATATCGTAGGATTAGATACTTCCCACAGATTAATTCACTTATTTTACAAAGAAAACATATGGAAAAAAAGGCTTATTCCCGACTTTAAATTAGACTCGACCCAGTTAAGCAGTCTAAGAGTATATTGCCACAGGGATAAATTAAACCTTATCCTTTCAAAATCCCATAATCCTAGGATGGGAATATGGAAAATTATTCATTTGGCAATTAGCAATAGAACATTTAATCTATGGAAAGTAGCAGAAATACATATCAATAAGCACCTACTGCCCTATAGAATTGATATAGATATGGATAATAATATTCATGTAATCTATAGGTCAATGAGGAAGGATCGGCACATACTCTTTTATAGGATGTTTAATTCTAAATATTCTAAATGGAGCCTTGCCGCAAAGCTAAGCAGAGATGAAGATGACGTAATAAATATGAATTTACTCTGTGATACAAAAAACTATATTCATGTTGTTTGGTCTTATCTTCATGACAAAAACATTAAAGTTAATTATTTAAGGAAAAAAACTACTTCTCCTTTAACCTCTGGGTGGAAAAAATCAAAAACTTTTCCAAATATTTTATCAAATTTTACAAATCCAATTCTACTGCAATGTAAGGATTATATTAAACTTATCTGGAAAATGAACGACAAATTTTATTACGCCAAAGCAAAGTCAGATAGGGATTTATGGAGTAGTGCAAGAACTATTAAAGGCTATTTTAATCACCCTATAATACCAATTACTTATATTGGAAGCAGTTATAAGGAACAGGAGCTCGTTAAACTACCTTTTGCCTATGGATATTATAATAAAGAAATCTTTATTATGGGACTAGATGAACCAAGTATAGAGGATGGATTTCCTGGGTTATCTTTTAAAGAAATCAATAAAAATCCATTTAAATCTATTTCTTTAGAAGAAGAAAAAGATATGAGATTAAACCTGAAGAGATTCACAGAAAACATTAAAGCTCAACTTAATAAGGAAGAAATAATATCTAATATTCTATACAATAAAAAAAATAACTAGAAACAATTCTATGAACATAGGATGATATATGAATGTCTATTTTAAATTACTTATTCTGTAAGTAGGAAAACAATCATATATATTAATAAAAACTTAAGGAAATTGAGCCCTTTCATCTTTAGTCATATTTTTCTTAGTCAGTTACCTATAATAATATTAAGTTTTAAGGGGGATAGCTATGAATTCTTTCAATTTTGAATCAAAAACTTTGCTCAATAAAGGGAATGGACAAATATGGAATTTTTACATTTCTAATCATTCAATCTTTTATAATATAACCGATGAGAACAAGGATTGCACAAAAAAAGTAAAACTAATAGATGATGTAAAAAGCCACGATATTACCTTGGACTCAGCAGATAATATCCATATAGCCTGTTCAAAAAATGATGGGTCCCTATGCTATTTACATCATGCTAATGGGGACTGGAAGAAACGAGTTTTTAAGAAATCGACCTCTAAATCCAACATAGAATTTATCAATATCTTAAATATAGATATGTCTATTCACATATTCTATGCCTTTAGAACTAACAACACTAACAAACCATATAAAATTTTTCACATGTACAATCTAGATAATGAATGGAAATATGAACATTTAACTTCTAATGTTTTTGCCAAAAATACAAGGCCATACTTCGTAGACTATAATAAAAAGGGACATATATTTTTCCTATATAAATATAGGAATCAAGGTAAAAAGAAAATACATGTCAGAATACTTGACCCACAAAAAAACAAGTGGACAATTACAAAGGATTTGAAGTTTAAAAGGGACAATATTGATATAATTAATCTTTTAATTGATTCAAAGGATAATATCCACTTCCTCTATAAATACAAAAACAATCTCCAATACACAAATCACCCCTACAAGGATTTTAATAGGCTCCTTAAAGTTAATGTAAAGAATAAGTCTATTAATTTAGAAAGTAAAGAAAATGTGGACTATCATATATTTGAAACTGACAATAGGCTATGGATTTCTTGGAATACTAGGGAGTTTTTACACTATACTTCTTCAGAAGATTACGGAAAGGTTTGGAGAGAAAAAGAATACTTAAAATCAAATGAAACCTACAAAGTCAAATATATAGGATTAGAATATAAAGGCATAGGTATAACCAAGCCCCTAGTTACCTTTGGAATCGATAAAAATAGTGAGACATATCTTCTAGGAATGGATAGACATATGCTAGACCTAGAGAATATGGAGTTAGATATATCATTGGAAGACTTAAGCTTTGATGCAGAAACTGATAATAAAGCTGATGAAATGATTAGCGATGAGCAATATTTTTCAGCTCAAAATCTAGAGGAAGAAAAGATTACAAAGGATTTTAGTGAAACCGATGACAGCCATAAAGATATGAAAGATGAAGATGAATTACAAGAGGATTTTTATCTCGAAAATAATGACCCTATCTGTGGGGATGAAGAAATAGACATAATCAAATCAGAGCCTAATATTGGTACTTCCTTTTCCCTTGAAGAAGATGGGCTTGAAGAAAATACACATATAGCCCAATATCCTTCAGCTCAAAATCCAAAGGAAAAAGAGATTCCAACAGAATCTAGTGAAATTAACGACAGCCATGAAGATATAAGTGATGAGAATGAACTTCAAACTGACTTTTATCCCGAAAATGATGAACCTATCTATGATGATGACATAAATGCTAAGGGAGATATTAAAAGTGAGAAACCAGAAAGGCAAAAAAAATTAGAAGGCGAAATAAAAAATCCTAGAAAAAAATCTCTCTTTGAAAAATTAAAGGATTTCTTGACTAGGGATTAAAAGAATGTAAATCTATTTTTTCTCTAAATTCTAAGGAGCCTAAAAAATACAATAAGGGAGATGTTAATATTGATCTCCCCATTTTGTATAATTTCTAATTCTATAAATTATTTGCTGTTAAGCTTTTTTAACCATCGGTTTCTACAATTTCTTCATAGGGTTCTTCAATTATTTCAACTTCTTCTTCATCGGCACAAATCTCTGGGAATCCCACATGTGGAAATTGTACAGGGAATAGGTCTGGAAAATCATCTGGTCCACATCTTGTAAAGTCAACTTCTGGCTCACGACAGAATCCAGTAGTAAGTACACAGATTTCAACTGGGAATTTTATTTTCTTTTCACATTTAATACAGAAGATCAATTCTCCAAAGAGTTTAATTTTATCTGAGCCATAACATGAGTCACATGCCTCTACCAGTTCAGCCATATCTAAATCAAATAGGCAGTTAGCAGCACATGCATCCCCTATAAGAACTGGGAATACTGCATTATTGTTAGGAATACATAGATCATTAAATCGTACTCTTATATTTTCAAAACCGCAATCAATTATGTCACTTCCTGTAAACTTAACTACCACAGGGCAACCGCAATCATCAAGTTTGATTCCTTCTCCAGTCACTGTTATTTTAACTTTACAATCAACACATATCTTTTGTCTAACACTAGCCTTTACACCTTTACCTTTTTCATCGCAACCCTTAAAATCTATATCGAGCTCCCTCAAGTTTATCTGTTCCATTCCTCCTGGTCCCATTACAACATTGTCATAATCACAAGGATCTATTATCTGACCATTTATTTTTAGCATTTCTATAGTTGGTTTGAATTTTATTACCCTACACTTAACCTCTACACTATCCTCTACTATTTCTATTATATCTTTATCTATTTGAATAGGACAAGGACAACAATCAACTACTTCCTGTGTTTTAAAAATTCTTGAATCAAAGACTCTTTCAACAAATATGCATTCTGTTTTAATATCTTTTGCACTTCTTGGCTTTTTACATTTTACTTTCCCTCTGCAACAATCATCATGACCATGATGCATATAGCATTTACCTCCCTTTCTATAAATACTTGTTAATAACATATTTCTCTTTCTTCTTGGTAACAGTATATGTTTAAGGTGTAATATGGTGATACTTTTTTATGAGTATACTATCCCCTACTCTAATATATGAACTCTTTACCTAGCTTGTGATAATTCTTGTGATATATTACCTATTTAAGCATATATTTTAGTAAATCTTAAAACCAATCAAGGATAATTACATCTAAGCCTAGTTTACTTGTTGATAAAAAACATTAAATAAATATTACTGCTTTTTTATTAAAGGTAAATTTAAAATTACAAAGTTAAATATTAATATGAATAAGGGTGGTGAATTTATGGCATTTATAAACACTCTCCATAGAGTTATTAGAAAATCTAATAAAGATATACTAAACTTTTACATAAGCAATAATAACCTCTTCTTAAAGGAATTCAATGCCAAAAAAGGTTGCAATACTTCTATAAAGCTAATAGAAAATATTGAAGACTATCTCATTAATATAAATATTGACAGCAATGATAAGGTTTACGGAATTGCGACTCCTGAAAACGGTGATGTACTGTATCTTTATACTGATAACGAAAATATAATTAGAGAAAAAAAGTTATTTTCATATGATAGTGAAAAATATAGCTTAATATATCCTTATATAAAGAAATCTGAATCTACCCTTCATATAATCTATCTATTTCAAAGTATATACAATGAAAGTATTTATTCACTATTTAGTCATTATTTTGATGGTGAAAATTGGCATGAAAATAATATCGATCTTGTTTCTGCCCACCCCTTTGTTACTCCATTTGCAGTTACCTTTATGTCAAATAATCCTACTGTTTTTTATTTTAAGGATGATGAGATTTTTGCATGTAGCTTCAAAGGTAATGAAAAAGCATGGACCTCTCCAACTCAAATTACTAATACACACAATAAAAAGATATATTTCTCTGTACTTCAAGATGATACAAACCTAATTCACATAACATGGTCTGAATTTATAAATGAGCATCTTGTTGTTAGATATACCAATGGTGCTTTCAATAATAAAGGATTTAATTCTCTTAAAATAACAAATATATCGGAACCATCAAATTGCTCCTATCCTACAGTTGCTAAAATTAAAGATATACTATGGAATATGTGGGTACAATTTGATAGATTATATAGCTGTTATTCTATTGATAATGGTATTACATGGAGTAAGCCATCTATAGATTCTAAAAGCTACGAAGAGGACTTTATAAGATACAAATTCCTCACAAATCATGCAAGTGACCTAAGTCATTTCAAGGTAGATAACATTTTTGGAATCTTCAACCCCAGAATCTCATTTATTGGTTTTGATAGAAGTATTGAGAGTTAGATAACTCTCAGTACTGGCCTATACTTAACAAGAACAATTAAAAAGTGGATTCAAATCTGTATAATGGGCAATAACCTTAACTTCCACTTTTCTCTTATCGCAAATATTCCTTTCCGGGATTACAAAACAGAAATTAGTAATCTTTATATTAGTACATCCACTTCCTGGTTTACCTGGTATTATAACCTCTGTCCCTTTGAAGCCTATGGTACTATTTTTTTCACATACAAGTACTCCTAGTGCTACCTTTCTTCCTCTACATACATTTTTCAAAAATACATTTACCTTTAATAATCTTGCCTGACAACTTAGTGTAACTGGTCCAACTGTCACTTCTTCATTGTCTTCACATTTACCAAACTCAACGTCTTTAGATATGTCAAAGCAGCAATCGGAGTCCTTATAGGAACAGCTTATGTCATCCTCTTCTTCTGGATAGCTCTCAATCTCATATTCACTTATATCTGAATCTAAAATTATATTATTAGTTACAACCTCTTCAAGACTCTTTCCTAAAGTGCTCATTTATTTTCCCCCTCTGCACTACTATCATATTTTTAAAAGCAAGAAATGTGATACTATTTTGAAACTATATTTTCACCACTCTATAGGTAGTTTTTCCCTGTAATTTACTCCAGCTATACACCCTATATACTTCCAAATTAAATGTATTAATCATCTGTCCAGCAAACTTTAAAGCATCTCTTCCTATCTTGAGAGATGCACTGCAACTAGCCGATAGATATTGCGGTGCCTGAAGATAATCTACCTTAAAGCCCTTTCTTATTAATAGGTTTTCTAAGAAATATGCATGATTCATTGAATTAAAGACAATTAAAAATTTCTTTTCCTTCCCATTCTCCATCTCATCATTCCTTTGTCTAAAACTTTACATGCCTTTGATTAATTTTGCTCATTTTTCATTCATCCATATAACCTATTAAAGCCCTTTTACTGATAATTACTCTTAAAACCCTATATTTTAAAAATAAAATATAGGAACTTTCATTGTTTTTTCAAAAAATTTCTTAAGGTTTATAAGGAGATTATAGATGTGTGACTAACAAACTTAATAAACGAAAGCAGGCTCTGAGGTTTCCTTTAGGGCGATTTTTATAAATCTGTTTTACCTTCTATTACCTAT
>JAKSBP010000185.1 GCA_022361035.1 Clostridia bacterium | reverse complement strand
AGTTCCTCGGTAAAATTAGGATTTCCAGTTGCTACGACAACATGGTCATATTTCTTAGAAAGTTTTTTATAATCTGCCATTTCATTTAATATTACCTTAGTATTTTTAAGCTTGGAAAAGATTTGATTTTTGACAGAGGTATTCTCTCTTCCCCTTTTATAAAAATATCCAAAGTTGCCCTTCATAATTGCCCTATTATTTGGTGAATTATGAATCAGTGTATCTACAGTGTTTATTGGCTTTAAATAAATTCCTAAATCCTGTTTTAAATAATTCGCCATATCCTTTATAGGTCTATGAACTATCTCCAACATAGCTATAACATGGTCATAGGACTCTCCAATAAAGTCGTTTTTTTCATAAACCACAGGCTTAATGCCATACTTTTCTAGTTCATAGGCACATGTAAGACCGGCAATACCAGCACCAATAATTGCTACCTTCAAAATTCTTCAGCCTCCATATTTACTCAGTATTCTAAACCATACATAAATCATTATGGCGATAATTATAGTTAAAAATATATATATTTGTAAACTCATCTTCTAATCCCCCACTTTTTTAACACCACTATGGAAAACCAACTGAGCATAGTTATAACACTTATATTGACCAAAACACTATCTAAAAAATTCCACTTTATATACTCCACAGCTCCCCTAGCAACCAAAGTCAACTCAACAAAGGAATATAAAGTAAATATTACTAAAACATTTAATATAATAAGCCATCTTTTTTTGGGGTGATACTGGGCAAATAAAGTTCCTATAACAAATACAGGACCTATTAAGAAAAATAGTGATGAATTAAATACAGATATTACAGGTCTATTAATCATATACCTTCCATGCACAGTATTACAAAAATCTACCACTGTAGCTGCTAGAATCGCCAATAACCCCGACCAAATATTTATCTTCAGCCCTCGCCAGTCTACTAAAAGTAAAAAAATAATCCAATTACCAAAAAATAATATTATCCATTCCATATAAATCCTCCATAGAAAATAATTAATAAGGTCTCAAGTTATGGGCCCCTTCTGAATTAATTAAACTTTTTTTAAAGAAATAATATAAAGTAATTAGGAATCCTTAATAATCGCTATAATAATTTAAAAAGGATTAATTTCTATCCTTTATAGAAAATATTTTTGATATTATATAGGGCTTAGCATTTAGCCTTTCGATTTTCTGTTGAAGCTTTTCAATTGCCCTCATCTCATCTTCCCTCATTTCACTAAAAAGCTGCCTTACTTCAGGATTCCTTATATTTATTAATTTTTCATTATAAAAAAGCTGATTTGAACTTCTATATTGTAGTATATCCATTAGAATATCCACTTCCTTCATTTATATCACCTAGCCTTTGAAATTCAATTTTATCATTAGGTCTTTAATCACCTTTATATGTTCCTTTGAAACCTTTTTAAAATTCTTAACCATATTTTTAAGCTCCTTATTGTCAATCTGATCTATATATTCTGAGTACTTCTTTAAAAGGAGCTCTTCACGCTGAAGAGATAGCGTAAATGCTGTATCCATTAGATGTTCTTGAGATAATCTTCTCATAATTATCCTCCAGATATTTAATTATATTTTATAATATTTTTTTCTAATGAGGTAAATATTATACTTATAGATTAAGATTCAATTCTAAATATATAATTTGTTAAGGGTGATATAATGGATAAAAGTATGTGGACGTTGTTATTTTATTATGGGAACGTCATAATTGTAATCATTGCTTTTGTAATTTTAATTGACAGGAAAAGGCTAGGTAAATTGATTCCAATTGGCCTATTTATAGCTGCTGAAAATTACACAGTGGAAACTATTGGACTACATTTGGGATATTGGGAATATCCCCTTGAAAATCCAGGTTATCCAGAAATAGTAGTTATATCGAGTCTCATTTATTTTCCCTTTATTGCAATGCTATTTTATCAGTATATTTCAAAGGATAGAATGAAAAATATAATTTTAATAGCATGTTTTCTTGCCTATAATATGATAATTGAAATTATATCTTTAAAAACAACAAGTATATTTATTTATCATAAAGGTACCAATTTACTTACTGCATTTTTAATGTACATTGGAGCCTACATATTAATAATACTATTTGGTAATTATTACAATAGGCTGTGCCGAAGGAATTTATAAATATACGTTTTTTTTCTAAAACAATGATAATCTTAAAAGTATTTAAAAGCTTAAAATATAAAGAATTTATTTGAATTTTTATGAGGAAATGAAGGGAAGCTGATTTTTATGAAGGTGGCAATAGTAGGTGCTGGTCTATCGGGTCTATCCTGTGCCTTTGAACTAAAAAAGTACGGAATAAAGCCTACAATTTTTGAAAAAAGAAGTGAAGTAGGTGATACATTAGATTATGCTGTTTCCACCCTGAGAATATTTATGAAATTCAATGGCAGCCCAAGGAAGTATTTAAAGAAAAATTATGGTCTTAACATGGTTCCCTTAAATCCATTAAAGAAAATAGTGATGATTGGACCCAGTAACAGAGCTATCCTAAAGGGAAATTTAGGCTATATTTTTAAAAAGGGATTAGAACCCTACTCTATGGAAAATCAAATTGCTAAGCAAGTTAATCTTCCAATAGATTTCGACAGTTCTATCAGTGTGGATAATATAAAGAATGATTTTGATTATATAGTATGGGCAACGGGGATACATACGCTGTCTAAAAAATTAAATCTATGGACTACTACATTTAGCACCTATGCCCGAGTAGCAACAATCTTAGGTAATTTTAAAACTGATTCTACCAACATGTGGCTTAATAGGGAATACGCTAGAAATGGATATGGCTATCTTTTACCCTATGGTGAGAAAAAGGCATGCCTATCATTAATAGTTAACAATATCCCTGCATCAGAGCTTAACTATTATTGGAAAAAATTTTGGGAAAGGGAAAAATTTAAGTGGACAGTCTTAGAAACTAGGGATATGGAGTATGTTGCTGGCTTTGCTAAACCAATAAAGGTAGATAATATTTATTTCGTAGGAAATACAGCAGGACTCACAGAAAATATCGTTGGATCAGGTGCCATGAATGCTATTGAAAGTGGAATTATGGCGGCAAGAAGTATGGTAAAAAATCTTGACTACAATGACCTCATGGCAGATGCCTCTGAAAAAGTAAAAAAGAATCATGATGTACGAAAATTCCTTAACACCTTAGATAACAAAGGCTTTGATAGATTGATAGCCTTCTTAGACCTCCCCGTAATAAAACAGATTATATACAATAATCCCCTCTATAAAACAACCCACAGTTCTCCCATAATAAAGCTCTACAATAAATTTATTAATAACTATTAACATAAAAATCGGGTTTTTACCCGATTCATCTTGTTGACAAAGGCAACAAGATGACAGGCTTTTGAGAAATCCGAAGTTCGAGGCGTGCTGAAACCGAGAGGCCGCAGCGTATAATAAAAATGAAGTCTATTTGCTTTTAGCAAATACCATAAAATTTCCCACGAACTTATCAGTTCGTTCTAAAATTTTATTGACTACGTAAGGGTTCTTGGTTGAAGCAACAACGAAGAAATTCGGGTTTCTCAACAGTCTGTAATCGGGTTTTTACCCGATTTCCTTACCTCCTATTTTCGGTCTTAACTTTACTTAGCCTCCCTTTTCTCATTTCAACAATGATTAGAATAATAATGGGCACAATTATCTCAAAGGGGAAAAAGTAGTATACTGCTACTTCTTTGGTCCACTTTACTTTCTCCATCAGGCTATCATAAATAAAGTAGGAAAAATTACACATCAGTAATGCTACAGGTACTACTATAAATCTATAGTCCTTAAATCCAAATATCTTAGCGATGCCATTACAGGCAGCTAGTAAACATATAGTTGCCTTTAAAAAAGTTGAAGTTATAGTGGCAACAATAGCAATTACCTCTAATCTATGCAAAATTTCCACAGTGCTAACTTTACTAGCTACACTGTGATTAGGATAATAGGTAGACAAATATAAATGATCCCCTAAGACTAGGATTTCAGCTAAAGACACACCAAATATTAGTATTCCTCCAAATAACAAACCCCATATAAATACTTTATAGGATGATTTTTTTGATTTCAATGCAAAAAATACCATTAGAAAAATAGCCACATCCCCAAAGGGAACTACTAATGCTTCAAAGACTCCATGTATTAAAGGCCTAACTCCATTAAACAGTATTGGCACAATATTAGTAAGCTCCATCTCAGGAATTAGTAGTAAAATGATAATTGAAGGTATGGGTCCATTTAATATTACAAAAAGCTTTGACCATCTCCCTAGGGCTTCAATACCAGCCTTTACTCCTAATATACATAGAAAGGTCATTATAATTATTGGTACTAGCATGGGGGTTTCAGGTAATGAAAGGGTGATGAGGTAATCTGCTTGTTCTCTTAAAACTAATACTCCTAAATGGAAAGCATACCAAACAAATATTAGACTAATAGCTTTTCCAAAGAATATCCCAAATGTATCCTGGAGAATATCAAACATATCCTTTCCCGGATAGAGGGAAAGCAGTCTAGAATATAACATGTATATGGGTATTGAAATAATTAGTGCCAACAAAATAGCCAGCCAAAGGTCACTACCTGCTGCTGAAGCAGTAGGTAGTGCCAAAGTACTTCCAGAAATAAACAAAATAATTAGACATGCTCCCTCGGCATCGGAAATTACTTCTCTACTCAATATTAGCTCCTCCTGAATCCTTATTACTCTACTACCTCAACTTGTTCAGATGTCAATGCACTTCCACGTATATTTGCCTTTACTTTAACCTCTATTTTTAAATCCTTAAAAACCTCATCCCAATAGGGTTCAATCTTTTTCCATTCTTCTGGCATCTTGTCCTTTATTTTTCCACAGAAGTCAAAAATATCACTTTCATATTCCTTCTGAACTTTACTTACTAAATCTTGGACCTGCTTTTTTATATCTTCTTCTATATCCTTTCTTAACACTTCCCGTGCTTGCTTTTCTATAACCTTTGCTTCACCAGCTATTTCACCTATTCCAAAATCACTTTCTATATCAATCTCAATAAATATCTTATCCCCTTCTTTTTTAGGAGTTATTTCTGTTTTATTATTAAATAATTCCATGGTTACTTCTGCTGTCTCCCGGGCTATCTCAGTTTTTACAGTAAATAATCCTCCCTTTAATTTATTTATAACCCACAAATAAATCTTAGCCTCGGTTTCATCCAGACTACCTATCATCTTACCCTGCTTAAATATTGCTTGTCCTCCAATTCGTGGAACCTTTTTACCTCCTTTATCCCCTACCCTTACTATTGGCATTGTAGGCTCCATACCTTTGTCATAAAGGGCTTCTACAAATCTCCAGGCAGGCATACCATGGTATGTGGAAATAGACCCTTCGTTTTTAAATCCATTATCTATGTGAAATGAAGTTATTTCCCGCCTATCTTTAAAAGTTTCTTCAAATATTTCACTTGCAGCCTTCTCCTGGGATACCAAAATCCAAATATCATCTCTAAACTCTGCATCTCTACTTGTATAGTCAAGGACTGTAATTAGCCTTTCATTGGAAATATCTCGGCTAATTATGATTGCTTTGGCATGGGACCAATATAATTTCCTTCCGTTCTTCATTATTATATCTCTTACTGCATCAAAGACTGTCTTTCCCCTACTTTGAAATAATGTACTTCCAAAGTTTTGTCCCTCATCTATTAGTCTAACAACTTCACTTGTAACAATGTACTCATCCTCTACCTCATCATAATCAATAGCCACTCCCGCAACAAATCTCATCCTATCTACTTCTCTGTAGTTCCAGCAACTTGTAAGGATAAATATGGTAAAGACTATTATTACTAATATACATGATTTTCTCACGACACTACCCTCTTTATACTATATAATCATCTTCCTAAAATCCTATTAATAACGTCTTCTATAGGTTTTGCAGGGCTTGGTATTTTTACACCTAGACTTAAAAGCAGGCTTATAATAAAGGCTGTTAGAAAAAATATGGTATATACCGTAAGCTCTTTTTTTCTATTCTTTTTATATAAGGGAACCATCTCAATGATACCGATCACTAAATAAGCTAAAATTATTAAAATATACATTTTAATCTCCTATCCTAATCGTTTTGGACTTAAGGGAACTGCTTCTAATTTCTAGGTCTACATCTACTTTTACATCTAACTTAGCAAAAACATCCTCCCAATTGGATTTTGTCTTTTTCCAAATATCAGGCATTTCCCTGCTCAGGGCAGCACCAAATCCAAAAATATCACTCCTATATTCTTCTTGTACTTTTTTTATTACACCTTCTACGCTCTTCTTTATAGTACTTTCTCCATCTTTCCTTATAATCTCTAAGCTTTCTTCATCCATAAGGTCTACATACCCATCTATCTCGTTAATGTTAACCGTAGTTTTAATATCTACCTCCATGCTTATTTTTTCATCCTTATATAGGGGCTTTATCTTCGTTTTATTTTTAAAGATTTCAAAGGCTATTCTTATTTCATTATCTGAAAGCTCATCGTTCTTTATTACTATGGTTCCACCTTTCAATTCATCAATAACAAATAAAAAACCCTTGGTTTGACTTCCATCTAAATATCCCACAATTTTAGAACCTTTAAACACTGCTGTTCCAAAAATTTGACTAACCTGCTTATCGTTATATTTATATATATCTACTGTGGGTAGAGTAGCGGATATCCCCTCTCCCGACAATTCATCTATAAACTTCCAAAGAGGTACGGCACGATATTTTGAAATATTTGTATAGTTCTGGAGCATATCCTCAAGATGGAATGAAATTATATCTTGAACCTTTAAATCTGTTTTTAAGACTTCCCCTGCTGTTTTTTCCCTAGAAACTAAAAGCATTATATCATCCCTAGTTTCCGCATCTCTCTTTATAAAGTCAATAACACTTAAAAACTTATCCTTTTCGTTAGCCATGGCTTCACTTAAAATTAATACCTTAGCATGACTCCAGAACACTTTTTTTCCAGTTTTCGATATTAAATTCCTTATGGCATTAAATAAATTGTCTCCCATGCTCTCAAAGGTTTCAGCCTTAATTTGAGCTTCATTCATACCCATAACAGGTTTTACTAGTTCTACCGTTAATTCTAACATCTCCTTTTCCCTATCATAATCTAGGGCCGATCCGGCAACTATCCTCTTATCATCAATTTCGCTATAGTTCCAGCATCCTGAAATAAATAGGGTAACTGCAACAGTAAAAATTAGTAAAAGTTTTCTCTTCCCCATAATATTACCTCTTTTCATAGAGCTTGGGATTTTTTTGACGAACCCTATTTTCCCCTCCAATAAGCTTAGGCCT
>JAKSBP010000332.1 GCA_022361035.1 Clostridia bacterium | reverse complement strand
TCTACTTTTGATAATCCATAGTTGTTAGAAACTAGTATGCGTTGGTGTCTCTCAGGAAATGCTGCATCATGCCAATGATTAACATCTGTAGAACCAAAACCATTTGCAATAATATTAAGAATCATTTAGCTTTGCAAATATATGATGAACTTTATTTTTATTAACATTATTATTTGTTTTTTCCCCCTGTTTAACCATAGAGATATATTTATTTGGAGTGTTGGATGGTTCGGGAATTGTGGCTTTATAATTATTATCACCTACATTTTGCTTATTAGGGGAAGCTAAGTAAAGAACAAATGTATTAAACAAAATTATAAGAACAGGAATTATAGTATATAGTTTTGATATACTATAAAAGGAGGAAATAATCTTTTGGAATAGAATTACTTTAAGTGTAATAATATTGCTTAGGGTAAGGAGAATATAAAATGAAAATATTTATAGGGAGTTCCAGTGAGCAAGAATTAACAGTATATAAGGTTCAAGAAAAAATTAATGAAATAAATAGAGAGTATTGTACTTTGCTTTGGTGCAACATATTTCATGCCTCGGAGTATACCATGGAATCGTTAGTAAGGGTTAGTAAAAAAGTTAACTGTGCTATATTTATTTTTTCTGGAGATGATAAGGTTAGTAATAAAAGAGGAGAGTTTTTAAAAACTAGAGATAATGTTATTTTGGAATATGGATTTTTTTCTGGTGCATTAGGTATAAAAAATGTAGTTATAATATGTAAAGATAAAGTTGAGATACCTACTGACTTAAAAGGTATTACATATATTGCTATGAACCAAGATTTTGAGTCAAGATTACGAGCTTGGCTAAATAATGTTAGTAAGGAAAGAGGTAAATTTGATAAAATAGCTATAGATGCAAATAGGTGTAAAGGAGTTAAAATACTTGAAAGTGATTTAGATGGATATTTTTCTGCCATTATAGAAGAGATACGTCCACTATCTAAAGATGATAGAAACTTTACTGCTTATAAATTAAACGGGTTAGTAACTAATTATTATAATAATAAAATTAATATTGTAGAAGGTGAATCTCATTGGTTATTTTATGAAGACGGTAGGTTTGAAAAATTATCAGAGAAGGATAATGTAAAATTTAAAATAGAAAAAATAGATAGTTTAAAAACATATAAAAAAGGAGAAAAGAGCAGAAATATATATGTTGAATACGTAGAAAAATTATAACTATATTGTGGAATATAGCCATAATGTATACTAATAAAAATAATAATTGAAGGTTTAGAAAATTATAAAGAGAATATAATTCCCACATACATTAACGTGGAATCTTGAAGATATGAAAAATGAATAAATAATAACTAGATAATATTATAGTATAAGAATGTTGAGTTCTATGGAAAAATAATTGATAGAAAGTGATTTACAGGGGGTATCACTTTGAAGAAAAATCTATTTACAATGAAATATATTCATATAGTAATTGGTATACTATCTATTATAGTAGGATTGATATATGCTAAAGGGATGTATGGTCCAACTGAAAGTGAAGTTGGAGTTTGGGGTTATATGTCCATTATAATGGGAATTGTAATTGTGATAACTGGAAATAGAAGCATTATCTTGAGTTTAATAATCTATATTTTAAATATAGCAATGCAAATTTTACCTATTTCCTTATGGTTCTCTTTTCATGGGAGAGGAATTTCTGATGGGACTCCACCAAGTAATTTTGTAGCACATTGGGGTTTTTCATTACCGCATATCTTAATTCTAGCTTTAAGTAGTATAGTAGTTCTCTATTTAATATATAGTAAAATTAGTAATATTTATAAGTCTGCTAAATAATTATTCTAAAGCTTCATATTCTTGTATAAACTATCAAAGTAAAATTAATTAGAGGTGATTCACAGGGGCGGAGATATTGCTTCTATCTCTGCTATAGCCTCTTAATAGTAAAGCAATATCCTGTTGGAATGTGTAAAAACACTCAACCCAAAAATAAAATTACTAAAACTTTCATATCTAATATTACTAAATACAAAAGCGTTATAGAGATTCGAGTTTGCTCAGAAGAAAGGTCGATGATTTAATTTATTAATGAGCATGATGAGTTTAGAAAAAAAGTATTGAATATGGTCTTCAATATTTTAAGATTGATAATGATTATGGAGAAGATATAAAGAGCGTGTATGATTTCATAGATAATAGAATAAATGAAATTAATAATGTAAGCCATTGATTGAAAAAGCATATAGACTGAAACAAGTGTGATTAGTTAATGTTGACAATATACTAAATGTGTGTTATGTTTTATACATACCAACCGAATGTATGGAGGTGAAACTATGGCAAGGAATAAATTCCCTGAAGAAACTATAAAGAGAATTTTGGAAGTATCCTTTGAATTATTCATGGAAAAGGGTTATGAAAATACTTCTATTCAAGATATTATTAATAAGTTAGGAGATCTAACAAAGGGTGCTATTTATTATCATTTTAAGTCTAAGGAAGAGATTTTGATGGCAGTTGCTGATGCTAGCTATAAAGAAACAGAGGAAGAAATGTGTAAAATTCGTGATAATAAAACTCTTAATGGCCTTGAGAAATTAAAAAAAATCTTTTATATCTTATTAGAAAGCCCTCACCAATACCAGATGCTTTCTATAGGTCCACAGCTTTTGAAAAACCCAAAGCTTCTAACAATACAATTGCAAGGGTCCATTGAGGAGTTCGCACCATTGTATATTCAGCCTATTCTTGAACAGGGGATTAAAGATGGTTCTATTCAAACAGAATATTCCAAAGAATTTGCAGAGGTTGTTACACTTCTTATAAATATATGGTTAAACCCTATGGTGTTTAAAATTTCTCCAAAGGATATGCTAAATAAGTGTAAATTCTTTAGAGAAATTTTAGTAGGTTTGGGAGTCGATCTATTTGACGAACAAATGATTAACTACTTTGTTCAATACGTAAAATATATATAAGAAAAAATATGATTAGTATTTAAGAAAAAACTGCTCCAATGGAGCAGATTATTTTTTAACATATTGATACCAACCGTATGTATGAATAAGTATATTTTTTTATTAAACTATTATATAGGAGGAAAGTTGTGAATAAAGCAAAATTATTCCAAAAAGATTTTATATTAGTAGTTATAGGTCAGATTATTTCTTTGTTTGGGAATTCTATATTACGGTTTGCTTTGCCTCTTTACCTATTAAGAAAAACAAGTTCAGCATATTTATTTGGCATGGTAACAGCTTTTTCTTTTTTACCTATGATTGTGTTATCTCTTTTAGGAGGAGTATTGGCAGATCGTTTTAATAAAAGAAACGTGATGGTAGGTCTTGACTTTTTTACAGCTATCTTAACTTTTTTTCTTAGTATTGTATTGGACAGGCTTCCCTTAGTTCCCCTTCTTATTGTAGCATTAATGTTGCTTAATGGTATACAAGGAGCATATCAACCTGTAGTGCAAGCAAGTATTCCATTAGTAGTTTTTAAAGAACGATTAGTAACAGCTAATGCCGTTATAAATCAAGTACATGCAATGGCAAATCTGTTAGGACCTATTTTAGGTGGGATTTTGTTTAGTGAATGGGGAATCATACCTATATTTCATATAAGCGGGATATGTATTATAATAGCTGCTGTTATGGAAATTTTTATCTATATTCCTCATAATAGAGAAAAGTCTCAAGATGGAGTATTGGATATTGTAGTTGGAGATTTAAAAGATAGCTTTAGGTATATGCGAAGAGAAAAACCTATTTACTTCTCTTTAATGAGTTTGATTTCACTATTTAATCTTTTTTTAAGCTCCATGATTATTGTAGGTGTACCTGTGTTAATTATAGAAACATTGACTATGGATGATACTTTTTTTGGATATTCCCAAGGAATGTTGGCAGCAGGGGGATTAATAGGTGGAATATTTATGGGCGTTTATGGAGAGAAAATGGATTTAAAAAAATCTTATTTGCTAATACTTACTTGTGCATTGGGAGTATTGCCTACTGTAGTGGTTTTAATTTTTGAAGTACCCCTATTTATTAGCTATATAATTATTACAGCTATGGGTTTTATTCTTATGCTAATATCCACTATGTTTACCGTACAGATAATGGCTTTTGTGCAAGAGCAAACTCCCACTGAGCTTGTAGGTAAGGTGATTTCGTTTTTCTTATCTTTTTCTATTTGTGCATTACCTATTGGGCAGGCTTTATATGGAATTTTATTTGAATATTTGGTTGATGAATTGTGGATTGTAGTTTTAGTTACAGCACTAATTTCTTTTGCCATTTCCATTTACTCTAAAAAAATTTTTAGTTCACTTAAAGAATAAAATTCAAGTTTTTGATTTATACTGAATAATAAAAATATTCTTCTAAAAACTAAAAGTACAGAAGAAGGGTGACCTGTACCCGATTTGCTGGACACGAAGATAGCTTGGTAAAATAGGAACTGGGAAGGAAGTGTACAGTAATTTTGATTTAGCATATATGGAGCATAATAACCAATAAAATTAAAAAAGGAGTATTCAATAATAAGGCTATCGGCAGCTAATCTTAATTGGTTCCCGATAGCTCTTTCTATTTCGCCTACACACCACCGCCATAAGACGTCGAAAATTGTAAAAAATATCCCTTGACATAATATGTAATCCTGCTATAATATAGTAGTGCCAATGAAAAGGCACTACATGGGGGTAGATGGGTGCTGGTGTGCCCTCTGGTCTTCAAAACCAGTATGAGGGGTTAGGAGCTTCTTAGGTGGGTTCGATTCCCACATACTCCCGCCAGTTTCCAAGAATTAAAATAGGGTAGGTATAAGAAAAGAGAATCTATTTAATAGATTCTCTTTTCTATGTGGTTTTTAAAATCCGAAGAAGATTTAATCGGTTTTAGTTCTAGAATTTATTTTTGATTCCTTACCGGCAATCAATCTAGCAATATTGGATTTGTGCCTATATACAACAAATAATCCAATCAAGATAGAATAAATTAAAAAATAGCTATGGGTATTAAGCAAAAATGAAACTAAGGGGAATGCAATAGCGGCTGAAATTGAAGAAAGAGAGACAATACGGAATATTGCAGCAATAATAATAAAAACAGATAATAGAATAATTCCAACTAATGGATATAGTGCAAAAACGGTTCCGCTACCTGTAGCAACTCCCTTACCTCCTTTAAAGCCAAGAAATATTGGATAGCAATGACCTACTATGGCCATAACTGAACAAATAACAGCTATATCAATTCCTATAGCATTTTTTACAATGATTGCAACTATAAAACCCTTTAGAAAATCTCCTAAAAAAGCAATTGCACCAGCTTTTTTTCCAACAACACGAAAAACATTTGTGGCACCAGTATTGCCGCTTCCATAATTTCTAATATCGATTCCACCTATATATTTTCCTGTTAAAAATGAAAAAGGAATGCTGCCTATTAAGTAGCTGATAATAATTGCTAACAAATACGTACTCATTCGAACTCTCCTTTCGTAAAAACTGCATGAATTTAATGGGTTATTACAGCAATATAGCTACTAATTATAATTATAAAGAAGGTATGGAGCTGAATCAATATAATTAAATTATTTATTACAATATATTGTTGTAATTTAAAGTAAAGGACTTTATTGGGAAACTTATGTTAAATTTTGCCATTGAACAACATTTTATAAATGATTTTACATTTTTTCTCATAAATTTATTATACATTATAATTAGCCATTTTAAAAAACTTATTATCTATTTAACATAGTTTTAAGATAATTAAATTAAGAACAGTATTGATATATGAAATTCTATAAACTTTAATTATGAAATTTTATCAAATAAAATATTACCAATCTTAAAAAGAGATCAATAGCCCTAGTTTTTATTTGCGCACATTTCTTTAAAGAAATTTAACTACAAATTAAGGGTCTTTATGACCTCTAAGGGATTATTTCGATAGTTCATCTTTTATTTTTTCTATATTCCCCATAAGAACACTTGCCTTTATCTTAATAATATTTAAATCCTTTAATTTTAGAGCGTGCTCTAAATCCTTAACAGAAGTGTTTAGCTTATTAGCTAGTTCCGTTAACTTTTTGTCTATTAACTGAGAAACTAAAGCATCCTTATATATTGCTAATTTATTTAAGTTTTTTGTTGCATTATCATAATTGTTGATTCTAAAATCTAAAATCATCTGTCGAAGGTGGTACTTCATAAAATATATTGGGCTAGGAACAGACTTTTTAAAATTGCTGATGAGATTAGGAATATATGAGGTCAACTTATTACTGTAAAAAAGGGTATCTAAATAATTATATTGGGACGCAGATATTGTTAAATTGTTTAATGTTTCTTCAAATCCCTTTATCGATTCTTGGGGAGCCCGTGATTTAATGATCTCGGATTCTAACATATTCCACTTTTTATGTAGCCCTGTGACCTTTGTATTAATTCCATGCCAAACGAAGACAATGTCATTTGGTATTTGTTGAGCTTTACCATCTTTTTTTTCTATGGCTTCAATTTTTAATATTTCTGATAAAAGAATATCATTAATAGTAATAGGCTTTGGTTCAAATTTTATTAGGGTGTCAATTTGACTCCCTTCCTTTTGTTGCTGTTCCTTTTCTTCACCCTGTCCTTGACCCTGACCTCCCTTATCTTGAGCACCAGAACCCATACCTAGCTTTATAGCTAAGTCTTTCTTTTCCTTTTCCTTGGCTAGCTTCATCTCTATTTGCTTCTTATAGTAAGGTACCGTATCAACTTCAGTCATGATACTAATAATTTCTGCCTCCATTTCCTCCACTACTGGAGGCATTTGTTTAGGTTCGTTTTCAGATTTGGGAGCTGGCTTCTCTTGCTGCCTGGCACAAGAAGATACTATCATTACAGAAAAAAGAATAATTAAAAAATATATAATTAGCACTTTGGTTTTTTTCACAATATCACCTCAAAAATATTATTTCCATAGTCCATTTAAACGATACTAACTTTAAATAACAAAATCTGTTTTTTAATACTTAAGTGAAATAAGCATCTTAGCTATGTTAAGTTTTTTAAAATGGTAATTATGCAATTTGTTTATTTGACAAAAATAATATATTTAGGTAATAATTAAATTAATAATGTTTAATAAAAAAAGAAAGGGGAATTATGGAAAAATTCAAAGAGTTAGTATATTATTTTCTAGGAAGGGTTTATGTTCCTAAAGACATACTTGAAAACAATGAGGACATGCTTCTCCATATTTCAGATACACCAGTAAATTTTTATTCAGGTCTAAGGCTTTTAATAAGAAGGCTTAAACCTAAATATATTGTACATACTGGGGACATGGTTGATAATATTAAATTAGAAATATATTCTTTTAAAAAGGAGCTATATAAGAAGAGAGTTAAACTTTTAATAGATATATTAGAAGATTCTTCAGCAGACAAAATATATTTGGCATTAGGAAATCATGATGACATAGAGATTGTTAAAAATTTATCCAAAAGAATTATTATAGTTGAGAAAAGCGGTGTTTTTAGGATTAATAATGTAAAATATAAAATCAGCCATTTTTCTAAGGAACTTCTAGAAGAACCTGGAAAATATAATTTATTTGGTCATAATTTATCCATGCCTTCTAAGATTGAAAATGATATCATATACTTAAATGGAATAACTGGTATAAATATTATAGCCTTAAAAAGCAGTAAAGTTTTCACTCTACCCTATCCATATGGTATTAATGATGACAGAATGTGTAAACCAAATATTGGATTGTAATTGGGGGGAATATAATGCTATCAATTTTTAGAAGTGGCCCTAAGATTATGATTTTAGAAAGTATATATATGAAAAGATTGAAAAGCTATTTAGTAGAGGATTTTGAAGCAAAAGAGTGTGAAATAAATATAGCATTTGAAAAATCTAGGGAGAACACCACTATAATATTTCTAACTCATAGAAAAAAGGAAATAATAAAGCTTGAAGATATAGGAGACATATTGTTCCTAAAGAATGAAGCCGAGCGTGTGTTGTGTACAATAATCAACGATAAAAAGTATAATCTAGTATCATATTCAAGAATAGCTCCAAGAATAATTGTAATGAAAACCTTTGGAAATACAGAGAAGGTAATAGAACAGCTTTTAAAGGATTACAATGGAAATGTAGGGATATTTAATGAGATGCTAGAAAACGTTAACCGAGGAACTGTCATCACCTTTACTAAAAGCTATCTTAGTGACCCTGTTAGCCTTTCACAATTACATAGAAAATCTATTTTTATTAATGAAGATTATCCTATAGTGATGAGACAGTTAAAAACTCATGGTTTAAAGTATCTTAATATAGGTTTTGATAATAAGGATTGGTATGAATTAACAATAAAGATATATGATAGCTATGGAGAATATATGTTGCATTATGAGAGACTTATTAAAATACTTGAATATTTGGAAATAGGTTTTATCCTTGGGGAAGCATGGGGGAAAGATGCAGCAACAATATTTTTATCAGTAGGAGTATATAGAATCAGATTTTTTACATACTACGAGCCGGAATACATAAAGAAAATTCTCTTAGGTTTAGAGTATCTCGATGATGGGACGAGAATCGTTGATTTAGATTTATATCATAAAAAAAGAAAACTATATTGGATCGATGTTAAGAAGAAAGATATAGAAAGTAAAGAGGATTTAAGTAAATTTTATAGAGAAGAAATTTTTATGAAGCTTAATGAAAAAGTTAAAGAAGAAGTTTTAGAGATGGAAAAGGAAATTCTTGATACAAGACAATAATAGATTTATGAATCTTTAATATATAAAATATCAATAAACGTAAACTATTTTAAATGTTAGACCTTTCATTTTAAGCTCTTACTTATAGATGTGTGATAGAGAATATTAACGTACTCAATCAGCCACAGAGAATCCTTCTGGCTCATGCTATAAATCTGTATTGTTAATATTTCCGAGGAAATGAGGAATTAGGCAAACTACGTGATTAACGTTTCATAGGCAATGAAATTTAATATTAAAAATAAACTTTTCTAAAAACTATAAATATCTTTATCTTTTTTAGTAAAATACTTATGTTGATTGGAGTTAGTTAGAAAGGAATAAAAAATGAATAATAACTTACTAATTCAAGAAATTAAGAAAAAGGATGTAGATGTAAAATATTTTTCAAATAAGATAATAGAAGATGAAGATTCTAGAAATGAGGTAGTGAAACACTTACTAACAAATAAAGATATAATGGTATATTATCATTGTTATTACGTTGTATCTATGGCAAGTGAAAGAAGACCAGATCTATTCTATATGTATTGGGATGATTTTGTATCCCTTCTTAAGCATAGGAATTCCTATCATAGGGATATAGGATTAACTATAATTGCTAACTTAGTGAGTGTTGATGGTAGAGGTTATTTTGACGATATTTTTGAGGATTATTTAAGATACATCGATGATACAAAATTTATGACAGCCCAATGCTTTTTAAAAAATCTTGTAAAAATTGTTAAAGTCAGAGAGGATTTGAGACCTAAAATCATTGAAACATTATTAGCAGTAGACGAAAAAGCATCCTATCCCGAGAAACAAAGAGAATTGCTAAAATATGATATATTACAAATTTTTGATATTATTTACATGGAAAGCAACTTTAAAAGAAGTATAAATTCTTTTATAGAAGATGCATTAAATAGTAAAAGCCCTAAAACAAAAAAGAAAGCTAAAGAATTAGTGAAGAAATATTTATAGCTGTGGGTTCTTTATATTTTATTTATTTGATGAATAGATTCTAGGGCATATTTTACTTCATTAAAGGTATTAAAATGACTAAAGCTAAAACGTACTGTCCCCTGTGGAAAAGTTTCTAGAGTTCTATGGGCTGAAGGAGAGCAGTGTAGTCCGCATCTTGTCATAATACCATAATCTCTATCTAACAGATATGCTACTTCACCATTGTCCTTACGAGTAAAATCAAGGGAAACTACGGCTGTACGCTCCTTTATCCCTGATAATCCAACTATTCTAATATCCTTCATATTTGTTACACCTTCAAGAAACTGACCTGTAAGCTCTAACTCCCTATCCCTGATGCTTTTAATTCCTGTCTTTATGATGTATTTTAGAGATTTATTTAATCCAAATATACCAGGAAGGTTCATAGTTCCTGGCTCATACTTGTCGGGCATATACTCTGGTTGCTTCTCAGATTTAGAATCACTTCCAGTACCTCCACAAATAAGGGTTTCCATAGATTTAGCCAACTTATCGCTTATTATAAATCCCCCTGTACCCTGTGGTCCTAAAAGCCCCTTATGCCCTGTAAATGCTATGGCATCTGCATTGATTTTCTTATAATCAATATCTAAAACCCCTGCTGTTTGGGCACTATCTATTACAAAAGTAAGATTATTTTCTTTACACAGTTTTCCAACCTCATATAGTGGAAGTATGGTACCACATACATTAGAAGCGTGGAGCATAACAATTGCCTTTGTATTGGGTCTTATATGGTTTTTAATAGATGCCACATCTAGCC
>JAKSBP010000230.1 GCA_022361035.1 Clostridia bacterium | reverse complement strand
GCTATAAAATTAACAGTAATAACCTTGAATTTAATATAAAAGACTCAATTAAGATGTGCAAAATGATGATTAAGGAATTAAGTAAAATAAAAATAACAGATATCTCATAAAAAAAGTATCATTTGTGTAAATATAGAAAATACTATGTTTACAAAAGACGACTCCAGCCCTCCGATTGGAGGAGTGAGATTGTTGACAGACTCAGGAAATATCAAAAAATAACTACAAAATAATGGCTACAGATAGAAAGGAGTTATATATGGATAAGGATCTAGTAAATAGACTTAATAATTTAATGTTTGAATTAAATTGTATAAAGCAAAAACTATATAATGATACAAGGGGAAGAAGAAAATGTTATAAAAGGGGAAAGTGCAAGGGAATTGACATATCGATGGAACTAATTAAAAAATATTTAGAGTAAAGGCATGGCTTCTAAACTATATAGGAGCCATCAGATTGTAGACAAAGTCTACAAGATGATAGGCTTTTGACAAATTTGAAGTTCGAGGCGTGCTGAAAGCGAGAGGCCGCAGCGTATAAAGAAATACGTAAGGGTTCTCGGTTGAAGCAACAACGAAGAAATTCGGGTTTGTCAACAGCCTGATGGCTCCTAAACTATATAGGAGCCATTTAAAAATAAAAGATTTTATTTTATATTGGGATTTAGTTCTTAGGTGCTGCAAGCAAAACAAGGGAAAATGGATAAACTTTTTCCAAATAGATGTCGTTCTCAGCAAATTCAAATACTGTTTCAATATCTATAAAGCCATTTAATGTAGCTCCAAGTAAACTCCCTATCTGCTCTATATCGGTTTTAGTTTTAATATTAATTTGTTTTTCAAACATTAAATCCACCTCCTTTCCAATACAAGTATATGTATGGACAAGAATTTGGACACAAAATTATTAAACATTTCAGAGTAGCTATTAAGGAACTGATGACAAAACCTATTAAATATAAGCCTTTAGGGGCAAAGAATATAGTTATCAATAAATATATAGTAAAAAAGGACGGTGAAAAGGTGAGTAAAGTAATTAAGGATTTAGATAGGTTACATCCCTATGTAAATAAATTAGCTAAAATGCTAATAGAAAGATGTAGAGAAAATGGTATCGAGATAATAATTACTGAAACGTTTAGAAGTAAAAAAAGACAACAGCAGCTATATAACAAAGGTAGAACAACATCGGGTAAGGTTATTACCAATGCAAAACCGGGAGATTCAATGCATAATTATGGCCTTGCCTTTGATATTGTTCCAGTTGAGAAGGGTAAATTATTATGGAACAGAAATGATCTATTTAAGAAGATTGGAAAAATAGGTGTGGATTTAGGATTGACCTGGGGTGGAAATTGGAGGAGCTTTAAAGATTACCCTCATTTTGAATGGACAGGAGGGCTGACGCTAAAAGATTTGAAAAGGGGGAAGATGCCAGTAGAACCAAAAGAAGCAGCAGAAGTAAAGTTAGAAGTATCAGAATGGGCTCAGGATGCCCTTGATTGGGTTGTAAGAGAAGGTATTTCAGATGGCATTAATCCCAAGGCTCAGGTCCTAAGTCAGGGTTTTTGGACTATGCTACATAGGTATCGTCAAAAGTACGGGAAGTAGTTTCAAACCCTCCCTAGTACCTAGTGGAGGGTTATTTCTATATTCAGTTCTTCTCCATCCCATTCAATTTTATCAATTATGGAGTTTAGTATTATCCTGTTTTCTTCATTTGTGGATAGAAGAAAGGTTTGAGGCAATTTAATCAATCTACCCTTTATTAAATCTAAATCTAAAAAATCTATCCCTGTATTCCTACCATGGAGCTTTGATTCCAAGTCTATCTTTTCTTTAGCTAATTTTTCTATCTCTTTGAAAATATATTTAGAAGTCAAGGATTCTTCATTATGGGAAAGTTGTTTTAACAGATTATCGATGGCCTTTTCATTCGATTTAATTTTCTGTTCTATTTTTCTTTTTTCCAAATCTTTTATATTTAAGTCAGCTTTAATTTTATCTAGGTCTTCTATAAAGTCTGAATTTATCTTTTCCATTAAAATTTCCATAACTCTAGTGTCTGTTTTTTCACCTATTAAATTTTTATTAGTGCATAGCTTTTTCTTAGATATCTCTTTGGTATTACAAACATAGTAGTAGTGCCTAGTATTTGTATCTTTTTTTATTTGACCATACTTTACCTTCATAAAGGATCCGCATTTTCCACATCTCAGGAAACCAGATAAGAGAGCTGTGTTTGAGGTGCCATATCGTGGAGCTAAGGATTTATTTTTATTAATTATCTCTTGGACCTTTACCCATGTTTTACCCCCTATTATTCCTTCATGGCTTCCAATGGCAATAATCCATTCACACATATTCTTAGGCTTTACGTATTTCCCTTTCTTAACCAGGTTTTTATTGTAGGCCATTATACCATTCTTGCCTGTAAATTCTTCCTTAGAGTTGTAGATTTGTGCTTGATTTATATTAAAATAATTATAGGCATATGTATCTGCTTTAACATAAACGGGATTAGTTAAAATATTTTTTAAAGAATGTTTGTGGAAATCTTTGTTTTTTTTAGTTTTTATATTATTATGTAGACAATATGTTTCAAGTTTAGATAGGGATTGGAAGTTTAAATATTGTTTATAGATTAACTTAACTAGATCTAGTTCCTCTAGTATTGGAGCTAGCTTAAACAGTTTTTTTTCTTTCATATTAGAATCAAGATAAATTATTGGCTTGCTTTCAAAGCCTGTGGGGGTGTTACCACCTAACCATCTACCGGTACGTGCTAGCTGCAACATATTATCTCTAATTCTCTCGGCAGCAGTTTCTCTTTCTAGCTGTGCAAAAACGGATGCAATATACATCATAGCTCTCCCCATGGGAGTAGAAGTGTCAAATTGCTCTCTAATGGAAATAAATCCTATGTTATGGGATTGGATTAGTTCGATTAGATTTGAGAAATCTAAAATATTTCTACTGATTCTATCAAGCCTGTAGCATATAATTAAATCAAACTCTTTTCTTTTAGCACTATGAAGCATTTTTTGAAATTCAGGTCTATATACATTACCCCCTGAGAACCCCTCATCCTCATATATAATAAATTCTTTAATTTTAAAGTGCTTAATCCCATATTCTTTACATAGTTCAATCTGATTTTGAGTTGATTCACCTTTTCCCGTGAGCTTAGATTTCCTAGAGTAAATTGCAGCCTTCATAATATCACCTTTTTTAGATTTGCATTAAATTAACTCCCTATACTAATTTCCTTAAGTACTTACATATTCATAATCTTTTAATAACTAGTACGATGGGTTAAATTATATGGAGATAGTTTATATATAGTTATAAAATTTTAAAGTATGCTTATTTTTTGCCTCTATACTACTTAAAAAGATTACTAGATACCTCTTTGAAAGGGAATAGTACAATCTGCTTCTTTAATAGGTTTTAGTGAGGTGATGATATGAAAATAAATATCTTAGTGGAAGGTAAAAGGTTTGAAGAGCTCTCCTTAGATAGGCAAGAAAGAATAAGAGAAAAAATTACTGATATACAAAAAGATATAGTTAAAAGGAGGCTTGTAAGGATGATCAAAAATGGAAAAACTGAAAGAGAAATTAGGGACTATTTGGGCTTGGAGAATTAGCTTAACTTCTTGTATTCTTTCCTTAAATACTTACATAATGAAAATCTATCTTGTATAAAGAGTAAATAAATATTTAATGTATTTGTATACATTAATGTAATATTTAGGCTAATAAATCAAATACTAATAAAAGTTTAAAATTAAAGCAATATTTTTAAATGTAAGCCTTGTGAAAAAAATTATCTATAAAAAAACTTTGGAGGACTAAGTTGTGAATAAAGAAATAATATCTAGCACCCAGGGTATTAGTATGATGGCTTTATTTATTGCAGGCAGCACATTTGCCCTAGGAACTGCAGCAGCCGCAAAGCAGGATATATGGCTGGCTATAATTATAGCTATTTTATTTTCCCTGATTGCTGTAGTAATTTACGCCGCCATACTTACTGAGTTTCCCGGAAAAAATCTGTTTGAAATTCTGGAATATGTTTTTGGAAGCGTCATAGGGAAAGTAATTTCTGTACTTTACATATGGTATTTTTTCCATTTAGCTGCACTGGTATTGACAAACTTTGGGCAGTTTGTTAATAAGCTTGGAATGACGGATACACCGAAAGTGGTAATTGAATGTTTTTTTATGTTTATAGTTGTGTTGGGAGTAAGACAAGGTATTGAATTACTGGGGAAATGTTCAATAGTATTTCTAATTATGTTATTGATTACAGAATTTGTTTCAATAACTTTTAAAATTCCTATTATAAATTTAAATCATCTAAAACCATTCCTATATGATGGATTAAAGCCTGTTATGAATTCGGCTTTTGCTACCTTTTCCTTTCCATTTGCAGAAACAATTGTATTTATGGTAATCTTTAACGGACTAAGAAATAAGAAATCTTATTATAAGGTTTATATTATAGGAATATTAATAGGGGGATTAGCAGTTTTAGCAGCGTCGGTTTTTGAAATGATGGTTTTGGGAAAAGTTGAATATTTTAAAACTTATTTTCCTACCTATGTAGCTATAGGTAGAATAAAGTTTCCAGGATTTATAGAGAGAATAGAAGCTTCCATTTCAGTGGCGATTTTGCTAGGGGGATTTTTAAAGATTAGTATATGTCTTTTGGCGTGCTGTAAAGGAATTTCAAATTTATTTAATATTAATGATTATAGATTTTTAGTAACTATTATTGCAATACTTGCTATAATTTTATCGTCTATAGTATATGAAAACACTATGGAAATGGTTGAATGGGCAGTTAATGTATATAGCTATTATGCCTTGGTATTTCAAGTAATTCTACCAATTATAATTTTTATTATAATGAAAATAAGAATAGGGGCTAAAGAGATTAGAGGTGTTAAATGACCCCTTTATAGGGGGCAACTTTAACATATAGAAAAAATTAGTAAAGTACAGCAGGCTAAATCATTTCTAATTCACGAAATAAGCTATTTTAGTTATTTTTTTGTGTTATGATAGTCTAACAACAACTCATCAAGTAATTCACTTAATCTAATTACTTCCATATCTAGTAAGTTCCATTGCTTTTCTTCAACTAAGTTATATAAATTGGATTTAACTCTTTCAATTTCCTTGATAAGTTTTTCTAATCTACTTTCTTTCTGCATTTTGCATACCCCTTCACTATAAATATTTTTTTGAATTTGCTAAACTAGATTTAACCTGCTGTACTATTAAAAGTTTATTGGAAACATAAAAGGATTGTAAATAAAAATTCAAGGTGTGGAGCCTTTGATTTTATTTCGATTAAAATTTTTTCTATACATAGTTACAGTAAAAATTAAAAGTATGTATAAAATATAAAGTCGTTCTATTTGCTAAATTTGTAAATTAATGGTATTAAAATGTTTAAAATAAATTCCCTTCACTAGCATATATTGATATTAAGAGGGGGAATTGAGATGAATATATATAGAAAAAATACTTTGAATCAATTAAAAGGTACTTTTGAAGAATTATTAGAAGAGTGTAAAGATGAACTTACTCCACAGGAAATATTTAATATGGCAAAAGAGTACGAAATAGGATTGTGGAAGGAGCAGATGGAAGGCTATAAAATTAACAGTAATAACCTTGAATTTAATATAAAAGACTCAATTAAGATGTGCAAAATGATGATTAAGGAATTAAGTAAAATAAAAATAACAGATATCTCATAAAAAAAGTATCATTTGTGTAAATATAGAAAAT
>JAKSBP010000398.1 GCA_022361035.1 Clostridia bacterium | reverse complement strand
ATATAAATGAATTTTCAATTGAAAAACTAATGGAATTAATAAGCTATGTTTCCCAGGATAATTTTCTATTTAACACTACTATTATGGAAAATATCCGTATAGGAAAACCAGATGCAACAGATGAGGAAGTAAAAAATGCGGCAAAGCTTGCCCAGTGTCACGATTTTATTATGGATATGGAAAAGGGATATGGGACAAATGTTGGAGATACAGGTGATAAGTTATCGGGAGGACAAAAACAGAGGATTACTATTGCTCGGGCTATTCTTAAGGATTCCCCTATCATAATAATGGACGAAGCCACAGCATTTACAGACCCAGAGAATGAAGACAAAATACAAGAGGCTTTGAGTAAACTAATAGTAGGTAAAACGGTTCTAGTAATCGCCCATAGGCTTTCTACTATAGTAGATGCAGACAATATTATAGTGATGGATAGAGGACAGGTATCTAAAGAAGGAACCCACGAAGAGCTTTTAAGGAAAAGTGAAAAATATAAATTACTATGGGAATCTCACCTTAAGGCGTTGGATTGGAATATAGGAGAGAAGGAGAGATATCATGTTTAGTATAGTAAAGAGAATAGTAAATTTCTCAGATAAGTATAGTAAGCGCTTTAAAATGGCATTTATATTTAGTATTTTAGAGTCTTTTTGTATAAATACACCTATTATATTGATATTATATACACTTTTAAAGATAAATGATAAAAGCTTGGTTAAAGGAGATATTTGGACTATAAGCATAGGGTTAGTAGTCAGTGTAATATTAAGGGCTTTATTTAAACGATTAGTTGACAAATTTCAAAGCAGTACAGGGTTTTATATATTTGCAGATGAAAGAATGAAAATAGGAGATTATCTTAAAAAGCTACCAATGGGTTATTTTACGGAAGGTAATATAGGGAATATCAGTGCGGTGATTTCTTCAGATATAAATTTTATAGAAGAACATGGAATATCGACTTTATCAAAAATAGTATCAGGGTCTATAAGTGTTATATTAAGTGCATTAATAATAACTTTGCTTGATTATAGAGTTGGTGTTATAGTTATTTTGACAGCTTTTGCTTGTACTTTGACATTAAATGGATTACTAAAAAAATCAATAGATATAACAAATGAGAAACAAGAGGTTCAATCAGGGCTTGTAAATTCTGTAATTGAATATGTAAAGGGCATTTCAGTTATAAAAGCCTTTAATTTAGAAGGTGAAAAATCAAAATCAACAAATAAGAGCTTTAAAGATACAAGGGACATACTAATAAAACTTGAGAAATCATTGATACAGCCCTTTATTACCTTAGATATATTTATGGCAATAGGAACTGGTGCTATTGTTTTTCTATCATCTTATTTTGTATTACAGGGTTCTATGAATTTAGCCTTTGCCTTTATGATGATGATTTTTGTTTATCAAATTTTTCTTCCCTTTAGAATTATAGGAGGAGCATTACCTATAGCTAGAATTATGATGGCAGGCTTAGATCGTTATGAAAGCCTTATGAGGAACGAAATTTTAGAGGAAAATAACAAAGAGGTTGAATTAGATAGATTTGATATAGAATTTAAAAAGGTATCCTTTGCCTATGAAACTAAAGAAGTACTTAAAGATATAAGCTTTGTGGCAAAAGAAAGAACTATGACTGCTTTAGTTGGAAAATCAGGATGTGGTAAAACTACTATAGCCAACCTGATTGCAAGATTTTGGGATATCCAAAAAGGAGAAATAAGAATTGGTGGAGTAAATATTAAAGATATGGGTGTAGATAGTTTATTAAAAAATATAAGTATGGTCTTTCAAAGAGTATATTTATTTAATGATACTGTTTTAAATAATATCAAATTTGCAAAACCACAGGCCACAATAGAAGAAGTTGTAGAAGCTTGTAAAAAAGCAAGATGCCATGATTTTATTATGGAATTAGAAGATGGCTACGATACTATCATAGGTGAAGGTGGCTGTACTCTATCAGGAGGAGAGAAACAAAGAATATCTATAGCCAGGGCTATATTAAAAGATGCACCTATTATTCTTTTAGATGAAGCAACTGCAAGTGTGGACCCTGATAATGAAAGATATATACAAGAAGCTATAAATGAGCTAGTCGAAGATAAAACTTTGATTATAATAGCCCATAGATTATCCACAATTAAAAACGCAGATCAGATAATAGTAATAGAGTCAGGAAAAATTATTGAAAAAGGAAAGCATCATGAGTTGATTGAGACAGAAAGTAACTATTATAAATTCTGGCAGAAGCGTGTAAAAGCAAGAAGTTGGAAAATTAATAAGTGAAAAAGGTTCTAATTTATTTCCGCTTGAAAAAGAGGCAATACTTTTAATGGAGATAAATTAAGTTTTAATGGCGTATATTTATAGATGTGTGAGTTACAAACTTAATAAACGAAAGCAGACTCTGAGGTTTCCTTTAGAGCGATTTTTATAAATCTGTTTTACCTTCTATTACCTATTTAAAAACAGATTTATAGCATGAGCCTAAAGGATTCTCTGTGGCTGCTGAAGTAAATTAACATTCTCAATAACACATCTATATAAGGGGTTAGGCCATCTAGTAAAGACTATTAGCTTTTACTAGATGGCCTAACCCTATTTGATTTTTCCTGTAAATTTCAGCTCAAAGGTATAAAAATGTCAATATTTGATAAAGATATTTGTTAGTATAGGTAACTAACTTTAAGCATTGGCAGATTTTAAAGAAAAATATAAAGCTAATTATTGTTTATACGAAACCTTTTAAATAAGCTATTTTCTCTTAAAAAAATTTTATCTTTAAAGGTTATTTATACTTAAAAGTTAACGGAAAGGTTGTGGAGTTATGAATTTTGAGTTTATTACATTACACTGGATTTATGTTGCTTCCATGGCTGCTGGTGCAATAGCCATAGCTATTATGAGTAGAAACCCTAAAGGGGTTCCAAAGGTGGACTACTTTGTAGCTTTTCTAATACCCGCATGGTCTGGAATCGTCTATATGGCTATGGCCCTTGGTCAAGGCATGGTACAAGTAGGTAATCAAATAACATTCTATGCCCGTTATTTAGATTGGGTTGTCACTACTCCCTTATTACTATTGTCTCTTTGCCTAACAGGAATGTATTACGTAGATAAAAACAAAATAATTATAATTGGAATCATCATAGCTGATGTAGTTATGATACTTACTGGTTTGATTGGTGATTTATCGACTGGCATAAATAGGTATATTTGGTTTTCAATTGGAGTAGTAGCATTTTTAATTGTGCTATGGTTAATTTGGGGACCCATTAGAATTATTGCCCAGGGACAACATCGAGAGCTATATCGACTTTATTTATTCTTAGCCGCTTACTTATCAATACTATGGATTGGCTATCCAACAGTTTGGATAATTGGCCCGTCGGGATTAAATTTAGTTACTCAACGGGTAGATACATACTTATTTGTGTTTCTGCCTATATTTTCAAAGGTGGGCTTTGGCCTGTTAGATATAATAGGGCTTAGGAGGTTAAAAAGTCCTTTAAATATACCTCGATAGAATAAGGTATTTAAAAAGTTTATATATTTTTCATTTATCTTTTAAAACTAATTATTATAGATAAATGTAGTTAAAACTAAAAAGAAAGAGACTTGTACTCTGAGACCTTATCTTTAGAAAGTTTTTTTATAGAGATATTATAGGTTTTGATATTACAAGCTAGGTAGCTGTTAGTATGTAAAGCTAACTATTAATTAGAGAATATTATAAACTTAGTCCCAGAGTGCAAGTTATTCTAAGGAATGTAATGATGATTTATGCCAATTTTCCAGTTCTATACTTTCTTTCTTCATATATAGTTTAGAAATTAAGGGTATAGCTGTACTGAGTATTCTACCCCAACTGTAAATTTTAGAAGGATAAATACAGCTCTTTTCCTTTTGTATGCCTCTAATAATGGCTTTTGCAACTTGCTCGGGACTTTGCATTGGCCATTCAATAGGTCTAGTATTGCCAGCAGTTTTAAAAAACTGGGTTTTCGTAGAAATAGGATAAACCATTAACAACTTTCCATTATTACCCATTTCATGTCTATAGGCCTTTACAAATCCATCCAAGGCACACTTTGTTGCCGTATATAGGGCATATCCGGGAATGGGGAATTCTACCATAGTCGATGCTGTAAAGGCAATCATGTACTTTCTATCCCTATTTAGCCTAAGCATTTTTTCTGCTGCATAAATTGAAGAAAATACATTAGTACAAAAAATCTTTTCAATTCTATCCCAGTCCTCCATTGTAATTTTCTCATAGTAAGCAAAGCCTGCGTTACCAATGAATATATCAATGACACCTAATTCATTTACTGCAAATTCAAATAGTTGATCCATATTTTTCTTTTTACTTATGTCACACTTATAAGGAATTACCTTTGGATTATCAGATATCCAAGGCTGTTCCTCCTTATCCACTGCTAAAACCTTTAGATCGTATAGGAGTAACTGCTCTAAAAGGCTTCTTCCTATACCAGAAGCTGTTCCCGTTAAAATAATACATTTTCCATTTAAATTCATATTTACCTCCAAAATTTTATATCTTTTTATTATTTTTACTCTTTAGTCCTTAATTATATACATAGTTACGGTTTTAATTTTTTATGGATAAAACAGGTTCATAAAAGTTATTTGAAGAATTTTGACTGATAATCATATAATGGTATAATATTATGGATAATAATGTATAGGAGGAAATTATTAGTGAACAAAAAATAGTTTTATAGAAGGTGCAATAGGTAAATTTAAATGGTATAATGAGCCTCAATCATATTCCTAGGATAATGGATTAGTATTTAAAACAAAGCCCTTTACTGATTATAATTAAATCCTATATTATTGATTACACTTTAGAATTTTTGTAACGTATTATTATTTTTTTAGTATATTTTTCGTAATTGGAGGTGACTTAAATGGTTGATACAAAAAAAGAAAAGGATACTTGTACTGCATTCTGTCCAGTATGTAAGTCCGATACTGCATTTTTAAACAATGAATGTGTCTGTAAGAATAGGGATTGTAATTGGTATTGTGATAAATGTAGAAAAAAATAAAATACATTCCCTTTCTTCTTTCATAACAAATATGACTCCCACTTGTAAAAGTGGGAGATTTTTGTGTGCTTAAAATGGAGTAGAGTATTCTATTTAAGACTTGGGGTTGTATTTGACAGAGAGAAGATAGCTATTATTAAATTCTGAATTAACATACAAAATAATTTATAATATAGCAATAAAATGGATAAAGTTTATCATGTCATCCATAAAATAGAAATTATTTAGAATGAAATATGTATATAAATGGACATGGAAAAAGAGAAAAAATCTAAAAGGTTAACAGAAAAATATGGTTTTAAATATCCATACCTAAAATCCTGTTAGTATAATTATAAGCTATAAAACTGTTAGAAATCAAGGGTTTAGAGGAAAGGATGAAATCTGGATATTATAAGATTAAATGTGATTTGTAATATCGACAAAGAAGTTGTTGTTTTTTTGTAAAATAAATAATTAAAAAAATGTAATAATGTGTTAACCTTATGTTATAATAGTGTAAAAATTCAGTAAATTAATAAGTATGCAAAGGAGGGATAGGTATTTATAAATATGAATTAACGAAAGCTGCAAAAAAGTTAGTAGAGGATATGTTTCGGTTAAAAAAAGGTGAGACATTTATTATCACCGCAGATACAGAATCGGATGAAATGGTGGTAAATGCCACTGCAGCCTGTGCCCATGCAGTTGGTGCTAAGCCTATGGTTATTTGGATACCGGCTCCTTTAGGGGTGGGTAAGGCTGCTGATCCTATGCTTCCGGTGGAGGCTTTGTCAGCTGCCCTGTGTCATGCCGATGCTTGGGTAGAATTTAATAATCAATGGTTATTATATTCAACCCCCTTTGAAATGGCTGTAGAGAAAAATAAAAGGTTACGATATGTTTGTCTTGTTGGTATGAATGGAGATATGATGGTTAGGACTATTGGAAGAGTAAATCAGCAGCCATTGGCGGCATTATTAAAAAAAATTTCTGAGAAAACGAGTAAAGCAAAGAAGATGAAAATTACAACGGAGGCGGGAACGGATTTGTCCTTTGAAATAGAACCAAGGTATAAAGTTGTATGTGATGATGGAGATGCATCAAAACCGGGAATCTATATGTTAGGGGGACAAATCAGTGTTTTTCCAAAATTTGAATCTATTGAGGGAACCCTAGTCTTTGATGGTTCTGTTTCTCCCCCTTGTGGACTTTTACAGAAATCTATACAGATGAAAATAGAAAAGGGTAGAATTATTGATATAAAAGGTGGAGGACAAGCCCAAGAGTTTCACCAATGGTTAAAAGGTTTTCAAGACCCAAATATGTTTAGATTAGCCCATTGTAGCTATGGATTAAATCCAGGGGCAAAGCTAACAGGGAATATTCTTGAGGATGAGAGGGTATGGGGATGTATAGAGTGGGGAATTGGATACGTTAGTCCAATCGATGCTCCCCCGGGTATTGATGCCAAATCCCATACCGATGGTATAAGTCTAAATGCTTCCATCTGGTTAGATGATACATTAATTATTGATAGTGGAGAGGTTATAGATTCAGAGTTGGAAGACTTAGTTCTTCAATTACTAGGAATATAAATTAAAAAACTAAAGGAGAGGTAGCCATGAGAAATTCTCGTATTTTGAGTATGGTGTTGGTATTCAGTTTGATACTTACTCTATTGGTAGGATGTGGTACAAAATCTGGCGATGCTAATGGGGGAGGAGAAGATTCAAAACCGAAAATAGCCTATTATGCCTATAATACTGAGCCCTACATTGACTTAGACCCCAGTGTGGAGTATTCAAACGGGATTATTACCCTACACAATATTTATGAAACCTTAACTCGTTATGATGATGAAACACAAAAAGTAGAGCCTTTATTGGCGGAAAGCTGGGAAGCCAATGAGGATGGAACGAAATGGACATTTAAAATTAGACAGGATGTTAAATTCCACGATGGAGCCCTTTTAAATGCAGAAGCTGTTAAAAAATCTATTGATAGAACAATTGAGATGAATATGGGAGCTGCGTACATTTGGGACGCTGTAAAAGAAATAAAAGTTGTTGACGAATATACTCTTGAGTTTCACCTAAAGTATTCAGCCCCCATAGACTTAATTGCCAGTGCTGCCTATGCTGCTTTTATCATGTCTCCAAATGTTGTAGATAAAGATAGTGGATGGTTTAATGAAGGAAACGAAGCAGGAACAGGACCCTATATGATACAGAAGGTTACAAAGGGTGAAAGAGTTATTTTAACACGCTTTGATGAGTACTGGAAGGGATGGAAAGAAAATCAGTACGATAGAGTTGTTATTAAAAAAATAGGGGAAAGTACATCGAGGAGACAATTGATTGAGAAAGGAGACGCACAAATTACAGCTTCCTTGTCTACTAGTGATGTAAATGCCTTAAAGGAAAATACAAATGTTAATGTAATAGAAGCACCCTCTTGGAAGAATGTGATTGGATTCTTTAATACAGAAAAAGCTCCTTTGGATAATGAAGATTTTAGAAAAGCTTTGAGCTATGCATTTCCATATGAAGATGTAGTAGAAAATGTAAGAGAAAATCAGGCATTACAATCCTATGGATTAATTCCTCCAGGACTTTGGGGCCACGATGAGACTTTACATCAATATAAATTTGATTTAGATAAGGCAAAGGAGTATTTGGATAAGTCCGGAGTAAAATTGGATGAATTAAGTTTAATATTAACTTTTACTAGCGGTAATGAAGATCACAGGAACTCAGCACAGTTATATCAAGTGAATTTAAGGAAACTCGGTATAGATTTAGATATTCGTGAAATGAACTGGGATAATGTATGGGAAAAGTCTAAAAGTAAAAATCCACAGGATCGTCAAGATATTTTATTTATGTATTGGTGGCCAGATTTTCCAAGTCCAATCAGTTGGCTTATGAGTTTGGTTCATTCTGAAGAAGCAATTCTATTTAATCTTTCGTATATAAAGGATGAAAAGCTAGACCAAATGATTAAGGAAGGAGACCAACTGTCAGCGACAGACCGTGATAAGGCAGAGGAATTATTTGTACAGGTACAAAAAGAAATTTTAGAAAGGGCATATCAAATGCCTATATATGACGATAAGACAGTATGGGTTACAACTAAAAACTTCAAAGGATTTAAGTCAAATCCATCTTATGAAGGCGTTGTATTCTTCTACGATACCTATTATGAAGAATAAATAATGGAGCAAATTGCGATGATCTATTCTAAATGTTTAAATTAAGGATGATATTTCATATGCAGTTTTGTAGGGACTAAATTATGAAATTTCTTCAATTAAGAAAAGATATAGGGCTAATGATTTAACCTTATATCTTTTCAACCTTATACCTTTTCAAAAATGTAGATAGTTTGCATGGGTAGATTTTATTAAGTGACGGAAGGAGGCTACTATGGGGTCTTATATTAGAAAAAGACTGATATTAGGATTAATTGTATTATTAGGAGTCGTTACTATTACATTTACAATTGCAAGAGTCATTCCTTCTGACCCAGCGGCCAAGTGGGTAGGCCCAAGGGCAACACAGGAACAAATCCAGGAAGCAAGGATTGAATTAGGATTAGATAAGCCGTTAATTGTACAATTTGGAGTATATTTGCAAAATCTTATAAAAGGAGATTTAGGTTATTCCCTAAGAACCCATCAGCCTGTTTCAAAGGAACTTGCTGCATTCATTCCGGCAACTTTAGAATTGGTACTATTATCCTTTTTATTTGCTGTGATTATAGGGGTTCCATTAGGGATATATTCTGCTAAAAAGAAAGATCGATTACTTGATCATATAAGTCGTTTGTTTTCAATTGGAGCAGTATCCTTACCTACATTTTGGGTGGCACTATTTTTTCAATTAATTTTTTATAGTCGATTAGGAATTCTACCCCTAGGTGGGAGACTTAGCACAGAAATAACTGTGATGTTTGACATTCCAGAGATTACAGGAATGATTCTTTTCGACAGCGCAGTTACAGGACAATGGGAGATATTTAAAGATGCACTTATGCATATGGTATTACCTTGTATTACAATCGCCCTGTATCCAATTGGGTTAGTTGCAAGAATGACCCGTTCTGCATTACTTGAAGTATTAAATGAAGACTATATTACTGCTGCCCGTTCCTATGGATTGAAAGAAAATAAAGTGTTATGGAGCTATGCCTTAAAAAACACCCTGGGGCCTACAGCTATTGTATTGACCCTATCTCTAGGATATACACTGGTAAATACCTTTTTAGTTGAAGCTATTTATAGCTGGCCAGGGCTTGGAAACTATGTGGCAACGGCAGTTGTAACCTTGGATTATCCTGCTATTATGGGTGCTACAATCTTTTCAGCTATTTGTTATGTAACCTTAAATATAGTTGCTGACATTATCATTGCATTAGACCCAAGAGTAAGACTGTAAGGGGGACTAAAAATGTTATCAAAATTAGTATCCATTGAGACATTAAAACCAAAATTAAAAGAAATGCGTTTTTTATTGTATTTACTGCAAAAAAACAAATTAACAAAACTTGCACTTTATGTTGCTGTAGGGTTATTTCTTGTTGCGTTGCTGGCCCCTTTTATTGTGCCCTATGCCAGTCATATTAGAGATGAGGCGAATCCTAGCAATAAGCTACTTCCCCCATCTAAGGAATTTTTCTTTGGAACAGATGAATTGGGAAGGGATGTCTTTAGTCGAGTGCTGTATGGTACGAGAATTTCTTTAAATACTGCAGTACTATCAGTAGGACTTGCCCTCTTAATTGGCGTTCCCCTTGGTGCCATTGCTGGAACAATTGGTGGGTGGATTGATGAAGTGATTATGAGGATTACAGATATATTTTTAAGCTTTCCCCCTTTACTTTTAGCCATTGCAATTGTATCTGTTATGGGGCCAAGTTTACAAAATACTATGCTGGCCATAGCTCTATCTTGGTGGCCTTGGTATACAAGGCTTGTGAGGGGACAGGCAATATCTCTAAAGGAAAGAAAGTTCATACAGGCTGCGGAAGCCATTGGAACATCATCCTATAAAATCATTTTTGGACATATTGTACCTAATACGATTTCTCCAGTAATTGTTCAAGCATCCATGGATATGGGTGGTGTAATTTTAACAATTGCTTCTTTAAGTTTTCTTGGACTAGGTGCAAAGGCACCAACCCCTGAATGGGGATTGATGATTAGTACCAGTAGAAACTATTTTTTAAACGCATGGTGGTATAGTGTATTTCCTGGATTAGCAATTTTTGTGACCGTATTAGTGTTTAATTTATTGGGCGATGGATTTAGAGAAATATTAGACCCTAAGACAAGAAAGAATTAGAGGGGGGATATTATTTGAAGACATACTTTGAAGTAAAAAACCTAAAAATCAACAATCAAACCTTTGAAGGTGTGCCAACGGTTTTAGATATCGATCATATTGAGATTCAAAGGGGAAAAACCTATGGGATTGTAGGTGAAAGTGGTTCGGGAAAAACAGTATTAGCCTTATCTATACTAGGTTTACTTCAATGTCCACCGGGAGAAATTGAAAGTGGTGAAATTGTATTTGAGGGTGAAAATCTTCTCAAAACATCTAATCGATACATGGAGCAAAGTATAAGGGGAAAGAAGATTGCTATGATTTTTCAAGACCCTATGTCTACCTTAAATCCTGTATTTACAGTTGGTTATCAAATCATACAAGTTATTAGAAAGAATCAAAGACTCAGTGAAAAAGGGGCTTATAAAAAAGCAGTTGAAATGATAAAGACCGTTAAGCTACCTGATGCAGAAGATATAATGAAGAAATATCCCCATCAATTAAGCGGCGGTCAGAGGCAAAGGGTCATTATTGCCATGGCACTTGCCTGTGGAGCTGAATTAATAATTGCAGATGAACCTACAAGAAATTTAGATGTCACTATACAGGCAAGTATCCTGAAAACATTGAAAGAATTACAAAAAAAATTTCATGTAACTATTCTATTTATTGCAAATAACTTAAGCTTGGTTTCTACATTCTGTGACGAGCTTGCTATCTTATATAAAGGAAAGATTATTGAGCATGGAAGGGTAAGAGATGTATTAAGAAATCCACAGCATGATTACACTAAGCTTTTAATCCGGTCTATTACAAAGGATACTTTGTCTAAGGATAAAAGAAAGGAAAGCAAAGAAGTATTACTGGAAGTAAAAGAGTTAAAAAAGTATTTCCCGGTAAAGAAAAAATTTTCTAAAAAGGAGGGAGTTTGGGTAAAAGCGGTGGATGAAGTGGATTTGACAATCCATAAGGGAGAGGTTGTAGGTATTGTCGGTGAATCAGGGTGTGGGAAATCTACCCTTGTAAATACCATATTGAATCTTCATCAACCTACTGGGGGCCAAGTCATATTTGATGGAAACAATATGTTTACATTAAAAAAGAATGAACTTAGAAAGGTAAGGAAAGACATTCAAATTGTTTTCCAAGACCCTTATTGGTCATTAAATCCTCGATGGTTAGTTAAGGATATTGTTGCAGAGCCTATTAAAGTTCATAGAAACCTAGATGAGAAATCACTACTAAAAAGAATAGAGGAGTTGCTAGAAATGGTGGGATTGCCAAAGGAAGCGGCTTTTAAATATCCCCATGAATTTAGTGGAGGGCAACGTCAAAGAATTGCTATTGCAAGGTCCTTGGCTGTAAATCCAAAGCTTGTTGTATTGGATGAACCAACTTCTTCTATTGATGTACTGTCCCAAGCTCAAATTCTAGATCTTTTGGATGACTTGCGTGAAAGATTAGAATTGACCAATATCCTAATTTCCCATGATTTAAGTGTTGTAAACTACATGTCAGATAGGATTATTATTATGTATTTAGGTAAAATTGTAGAGTACGGAAGGTCGGTAGAAGTATTTAAAAATCCACTACATCCCTATACACAGGCCCTATTTAATTCGATTCCAGACATAGAAAAAGAGGGTGTAGAATCCTTAGCAACTATTGAAGGAAATGTTCCAAGTGCAATCAATCCACCCTTGGGCTGCCGATTCCACACCAGATGCCCAAAGGTTATGGAAATATGTAAGGAGCAATTGCCCGAAATGAAGTGTATTGAAAATGACCACTATGCAGCTTGCTTTTTATTAACAAAAGAGGAGCTGGGTAAAAAAGAAGTATATTTAGATATAAATAAAAGTCATAAAGATAAATCATAAAGGGGGAATTTATATGAAAAAATTAGAGAGACAGGATTTAGTAGATATTTTATATGGATGTACCATTCTTGGTACTGGCGGTGGAGGAAGCTTCGAAAAAGGTCTGGAAAAGGTTGACGAGGCCCTAAAGCTGGGAAAAGAATTTATATTGGTTGATTTCGATGAACTAGATGATGAAGACCTAATTGCAACCCCTTATTCTTGTGGAGCGATCTCCCCAGAAACTGAAGAAGAGAGAAAGAAATATGAAGGTCTTCCCCTTTATCCAGGAGCACCCCATGTTTTAGCCCTAAAGGAAATGGAGAAGCATTTGGGCAAGGAAGTAAAGGCTGTAATATCTACGGAATTAGGGGGAGGTAACACAGCAGTTGCCTTCTATAGTGGTGCAATGTCGGGAAAATATATAGTGGATGGAGACCCTGCTGGTCGTTCTGTTCCTGAGCTTCAGCACTCTATATATTTCTTAAATGATATTCCTATAGAGCCAATATCCGTTGTAAATGAATTTGGAGAGTCTGCAATCATTACAAGGGTTGTGGATGACTATCGGGCGGAATCCTTAGTACGTTCATTGGCCATAGTAAGTAAAAACAGTATTGCTGTTGTAGACCACGTAGAAACATCAAAAAGATTAAAAAATAGCGTAATTCGTGGTGCCATTTCCCATGCATGGGAGATTGGAAAAGCCTTTAGAATAGCAAAGGAACAAGAATATGATGTGGTGGATGCAGTGATAAAGGCTGGAAAAGGTGGACTGCTTTTCAAGGGGAAAGTAAAGTCTAATGAATGGGGTACAGTAGAAGGATTCACAATAGGAGATGTTGCAATTGAGGGAATAGAAGATTATAAGGGAGATGAATATAAAATTTGGTACAAAAACGAGAATATTATCGCATGGAAAAATGCAGAATATCATGTAACAGTACCAGACTTAATTTGTATTATGGATATTGAAAAGAATGAACCTGTAATAAACCCTTATTTTGAAGAAGGCATGAAAGTAGCTGTATTTGCATTACCAGCTCCTAAGGAATGGACAACAGAAAGAGGGCTAGATACATTTGGTCCTAGGAGCTTTAACTTTAATGTTGATTGGAAGACTTTTTCACGAGAATATTAAAACTATTTTTAATTATAATTGTCATTTTAAATAGTGGGAACTATATATTACAAGGATAGGAGAGAGGAAGGGCGACCTATGTATATTACAGTTACAGATGCATTAAAACTACCAGCTTTTCAGAATGCACAGGTCGTTGCGGGCAGTGGAGGATTGGACCGGAGAATTTACAGAGTAAGTGTTGCAGAATGTCCAGAATTTCCAATAGATGTTGATATAGCTGGTAAAACTAATCAATTGTTTGAGGACGGTGACTTTTTTATTTCCAGCTTTTACGCTGTAAAGGATAAGCCTGAAATGCTGTTGGATACAATTAAGTTATATAATAGATTTAACTCTAGTGGAGTGGCTATTTCCCGAAAATATTTTGAAGAGCTTCCAAGGGAAGTTATAAGCTATGCCAATGAAGCAAATTATCCATTGATTATGATAGATAAAACAATGGCATATGCAAATGCCATTAGTGATGTTATGAAGGCCATTTTTGCCCAGCAGAATAACTATACATCTATTCTATTAATAGATCAAATATTAAATAATAACTATAGTGAAGAAAAATTGGAAAGATTGGCATATACTTTAAATCCTAAATTTAATAACTATTTGGTAACATTCTATATTCAGTGCTTAAATCAAATAGGGGACAAGATAAATCTGTTAGTAAGCATTATTAATAGCTGCCCTTCACTATTCGCTATTAATTACTATAATTCTATAATTGTGTTTGTAACCACTGAACATCGACCTAAGAATAGTGAAATTGAATGCTTTAAGAAAAGTATTCTACAAATGATAACGAAATACTATACTAAATATTATATGGGAATCAGCCACAGACATGATGGATTATCTAATATCAAAATGTCTATTGAACAGGCTATGATAGCATGTAAAGTCAGCCATATAGATGATTCAAAAATAGAAAGCTACGAAAAGATTGGAACCTATAAGCTGCTGCTAGAGGTGAAAAATAGGTCTGTATTAAAGAAATACTATGATGAACTCGTTCTTCCCATACGTCAATACGACCAAGATAAAAAGGGTGAACTATTGAGTACAATGATTGCCTTTGCTAAAAATGATGGAGATATAAAGAAAACAGCACAAAATTTGTTTCAGCATGAAAATACGATTCGGTATAGATTGGGAAAGGTTAAGAAATTGTTAAATGCAGATGATGATAATCTTAAGTTTTTTGAAAACCTTGCTGTGACTTATAAGGTATATAAAATTCTATCTAATGATGAAGGATAAAGCCGGAGGGCTTATTTCCTCAAATTATCTTGCCATAGATTCTATTTTTTCATCTAAGGGACTAATAACACATGGTAATAAAGTAAGTATAGAAAACTACCTTAATAAAAAGGTAGTTTTCTGAGGCTGTTAACAAACTCCCAATTTCTGCGTTACTGCTAAAATCTCCGGTGCTCCCTTGCAGTAGAGCAAGCTCCGCTCCTCGATTTTAGCGTGCCTTGAACTTGGAAGTTTGTTAAAGCCTATCATCTTGTTAACTTT
>JAKSBP010000269.1 GCA_022361035.1 Clostridia bacterium | reverse complement strand
AGGCAGTAGAACTTCTTATAGAAGATAAATCCGGTAGAGCTGTTGGAATTAGAAATAATGAAATTATGGATTTAGATATAGATGAAGCCCTTTCTCATAAAAAAGTATTTGAGCGAGACATTTATAAATTGACAAAGATACTTTCTATATAGATCGTATAATATAGATAAACTATTAGAAAATTCATGTATATTCTATTGTTTATATTTATCAATTGTGTTACAATAATAAACGAATTAAAGATGAATAATTTAATATATTATATAGTGAACAAACTAAAAGGTTAATTTATCCATATCAAAAAATCACAGAAACACTGATATTTTTAATATGTATAAATTTAAGTTTGACATTGTTTCACTATAGATAAACTGTGTATAGGTGCCTTATAAAGAAGGGTAAAAGGGAAGTTCGGTGAAAAGCCGACGCAGCCCCCGCTACTGTAAATACTACTAATAAGTCAATATGCCACTATTTATTTAGGAAGGCGATTTATTAGGATGAGGTATGAGCCAGGAAACCTGCCTGTATATTAGATGATTGATGCTTCGGTGGGGAGTTATTGGTGTATGTGGTACATGATACATTGTTAAAAAACTAGCCCAGGGGCTAGTTTATTTTGTTTTTAAAGGCTAAAGTTATGAGAGGCCTTAAATATAGTAGTTAAAGGTTTTATAGGATGTGGAACTGAAAATGGAACCAGTGGAAAATCAGACAATACACAATAAAAAGAGAAAGAAGCAGGTGATGAAAAAATGGAAAGAGATTCAAAGAAAAAGGCAATCCTTGTTGTTAGCTTTGGGACAAGCTATGCCGACACAAGAAAGGTTACAATAGAAGCATGTGAAGGGAAAGTTGTAGAGACCTTTCCCCAATATGATGTAAGAAGAGCCTTTACTTCTGAAGTCATCATAAATAAATTAAAGCAAAGGGATAATATATCAATAGATAACCCTACTGAAGCTTTGGAAAAGTTAAAGAATGAAGGATTCTCTGAAGTATATATCCAGCCTTTACATGTGATAAATGGTTCAGAATACGATGATATAGTAAGGGAAGCCCATGCTTTTAAAGGAGAGTTTGATAAGCTTGTTTTGGGTAGACCTTTATTGACAAGTATAGATGACTATAGAAAAGTTGTAGAAGCCTTAGCTGAACAAGTACCTAAAAGGGGAGAAAGGGAAGCAGTAGTACTTATGGGACATGGAAGTCATCATGATGCTAATGCTGCTTATGCCTGCTTAGACTATGTATTTGAAGATGAGGGTGAAAAAAATATATTTGTTGGAACCGTAGAGGGATTTCCGGAAATAGATACGGTTATAAAAAAGTTAGAAAAGAATAATATTGAAAAGGTAACACTTATGCCATTAATGCTGGTTGCCGGTGATCACGCTCAAAATGATATGGCTGGTGATGAGGATGATTCTTGGAAGGTAATACTCAAAGGTAAAGGCTACGAAGTTGAAACTATTATTCGGGGATTAGGTGAATTTCCTAAAATCCAAGATTTATATATAGAGCATCTAGAGGCAGCCATGGAAGGAAAGGCTTGCTAAAACTATAGGTGGATGTCTCACAGTTTTGTTAACAACGAAAAAATTCGGTTTCTCAAAAGCCTCAGCCCCATTGTAAAGGGGCTTTTTTTTATTTAGATTTTAAACTTTTTTTCCGATAATCTATATAGAGTAAATAGAAATGGGGAAATAAAATGTAAATGATTACCATGAAATCGTTATGTAAAAATTTTTAAAAAGAACTTTTTTAAATTATCTATTTAACTATAACCTTTAAACATAAATTATTTATCCTATATTTATATCTAAATTGGTTTAATTAGAAGATATAGTGGGAATTTTTTGATAATTTTTGTAAAAAATTTATTTTTTAGCTTAAGGGAAAAAAAGTAGGTATTTATTTAATTATTATTTAGTTAAATGAAATAGTATATAGATTAAGGCAAGTTTAAAATTTTCTTTTTATTTAATATAATTCAAAATTCGACAAAATATGTCAATTTATGATGAAGGAACTCTCCAAAAAATGTAGAACTTTAAGAAAATGTTACTATATATTTTTATTATATGGGATATTTATATAGGGGGATAGATATGAGATTATCAGAAGAAAATGCTTTAGATTATAAACAAAATAGTAATATGTCAAATTATGAAGGTAATATGAACCATTTTATTAATAATGTTAATAATTTTATAGCAATGATAGAGTTGCATAAGGACTTTAGTTTTGGGCGTTTTTTGGAAGTTAGTGATAAATTGTGCAAAGAGTTTAACTATCCTAGAAAAGAGATGTTGAAAATGACTCCCTATGATCTTAAAGAAATAGAAGATAATGTTATTAAGGGAATAGAAAAAGAAATAATGACTAAGGATTATATAGGCTCTGATGTAATATGTTTTTATAAAAAAGACATGGAATATCCTGTTGAAATTGTCTACAATATTTTTAATTTAGATGAAGGGAGGTTAGTGGTTATATTAACAGATAATATATCCCCAAACATGGAAGTGAAAGGATGCCCAGAAAGTAAAGAACGCTATGAAAAACTAGTGGAATTACTGCCTGATGCTGTCCATGTAAAATATAAGGGCAAAATAGTTTTTTCAAATGAAGCCGGAGCAAAGTTATTTGGATTTAAGAATAAGGAAGAAATAATTGGAATACATGATAAAGAAATTACTCATCCTAAATACCTACAAATCTCAATTAATCGTGGGAATAAAATGCGTAAAGAAAAGAATAGTGCTCCTTCTATGGAACAAAAATGTATAAGGGCCGACGGACAGATAATAGATGTAGAAGTAGTGTCTACTCCAATTAAATTTGATAAAGATTATGCTATATTAAGTGTCATACGAGATATAACCGAAAGGAAGAAATGGGAAAGCATGTTGAATGAGACACTTAAAGATAATAGAATATTATTAGCAAAGGCAATTGAACTTGACAAACAAAGGACTGAATTTTTTTCAAATATATCCCATGAGTTTAAGACTCCTTTAAACGTTATACTAGGAAGTATACAATTGCTGGAGAATTTTGAAATAGATGCCGAATTAAGGGAAAGCTATCCTAGAATCAGTAAATATACTGGTATTATGAAACAAAATTGTTATAGATTATTAAGGTTAATAAATAATTTAATAGATATCAATAAGGCCGACAGTAAATTTCTTGAGGCTAATTTATCTAATTATGACATAATACGCATCGTTGAGGATGTAACCTTATCCGTTGCTGATTTTGGAAAGAATAAAGGATTAAGTGTAATATTTGATACGGAAGTGGAAGAAAAGGTCATTTCATGTGATGCTGATAAAATAGAAAGGATAATGTTAAATTTACTTTCAAACTCCATAAAATATACGGAACCCGGTGGAAATGTATATGTAAATATATATGATAAGGGAGAAAAGATTATTATTTCTGTTAAGGATTCAGGAATAGGAATACCTAAGGATAAACTTAAGATTATTTTTGAAAGATTTGAACAAATAGATTCTTCTTTGAGGAGAAAAAAGGAAGGAAGCGGTATAGGATTATCTTTAGTAAAATCTTTTGTAGAGGTGCATAAGGGCAAGATATGGGTTGAAAGTGAACTAGGGGTTGGAACCCAGTTTTTAATTGAACTTCCTGCAAAACAAGTAGCTGAGAAAAACGTGAAATATAATTACAGTGATTATTCTCCTAATTTAGTTGAAAGAATAAACATCGAGTTTTCAGATATATATTCTTGAACAGAAGACTTAGCTAGTGGTCACTAGCTGTTGAATTGAGAGAAAGGTACCTGAACAATTAAGGGGCTGTATGTTACTTACTTAGATTTTTAAATACTAAAAATTTAAAGCTTCTTAATTGATTTGCCCTAAGTATTGAGTTTTTAATTATCTTAGTAATAAAAAGAGCAGCCTTTACTTTAAGAATAAGGCTGCTTTTTAGACAAATAAGTTTACCTTTAGCTAGGTAAGTTTTAAAAATAATTTAAAGGATAACATCATCTAAATCTTTAAAATCCTATAATTATACCCCGTACTATGCCTTCTCCATTAATAACCATACCTAGATTGTCTCCGATTTTTAAATCTGCAAAGTCAAGATTTATCTTTTTATCATTCCTTTGTAAAATTATTACTACATCCTCTGATATTTTTAGATTTGGTTCTTCATCAATGGAATTATCATCAATATGTTGATAAATGTGAACAATTCTTTTTTCTTTATCAATAGATAATATCTCTCCATATATAAATCTTTCACCTTCTAATGGATTTGTTTCTGGAAAATCTTTAAAGGTAGAAATGGATATTGTATTTTTCTGATTATTCCACAGGACCGATGAATTTAAGCTTTGGGCTATAAATCTTATAGGTACATATACTGTATTCTTAAATATGAAGGGTTCCTCCCTAAACTCTACTTCATTTCCATCGACCAATATTTTTATACCTCTATAGAGTATTTTAATTTCTTCATAGTTTTGACTTGCTACAACTGTAAGAGTCGAGATGCATAAAGAGATAATGATTGCTATAAATATTTTTAAATTTTTATTCATAGTATTTAGACCTCCTAATCAAATATTTTTTAGGAGTATAATCAAGAAGAAATAAAAGTATACATCAAAGTTAAAAAAGAATACATAATCGACAAAATAAGGGATGACATATCTATGTCATCCCTGAGGCTGTTAACAAACTCCCAATTTCTGCGTTACTGCTAAAATCTCCGGTGCTCCCTTGCAGTAGAGCAAGCTCCGCTCCTCGATTTTAGCGTGCCTTGAACTTGGAAGTTTGTTAAAGCCTATCATCTTGTTAACTTT
>JAKSBP010000377.1 GCA_022361035.1 Clostridia bacterium | reverse complement strand
TTAATAAACGAAAGCAGCCACTGAGGTTTCCTTTTGAGCGACTTTTATAAATCTGTTTTACCTTCTATTACCTACTTAAAAACAGATTTATAGCATGAGCCTAAAGGATTCTCTGTGGCTGCTGTAGTAAGTTAATATTCTCAATCACTCATCTATCATAGACCAAGTGTATGTGCTGAAGGAAAATTTGATTCAGCATTAAAAAAACAAATTTATATCTAGCCATAAAATAAACAGAAGCACTATCAAAATTTAAATTTTGATAGTGCTTATTTTAAATTATTAAAAATTAAATATTACAATTTTTATTAAAGTATATTTAGCAAATCCCCTAAAATGAATTTTATAAAAGCTCATCTCCTTCTTCCCAACCAAGGGGGCACAATCCACCAGATTGAAGGGCAGTAAGAACTCTGAGAACTTCATCTGTACTTCTTCCTACATTTAAATCATGAACAACAGAGTATTTCATTAGACCATCGGGTCCGATTATAAATAACCCCCGTAGAGCTACACCGTCTTCTTCAATGAAAATACCATAATCCTTAGCAACTTGATGTGTTATATCCGAAGCAATCGGAAAGTTAAGTTTTCCAATACCTCCTTTATCAACTGGCATATCCATCCAAGCCTTATGGGAATAGATACTGTCTGTACTTACTGCTAATACCTCTGCATTAAGTTTTTTAAACTCTTCATACTTTTTACTAAATCCAGTTATTTCTGTAGGGCAAACAAAGGTAAAATCTAATGGGTAGAAGAACATTACTAGCCATTTACCTTTGTAATCATTTAAGCTAGCCTTTCCAAAATTTTCGCCATCTCCAAGTACAGTGTTCATTTGAAAATCTGGAGCCTTAACTCCTACTAATCTTTCAGCCATTTTTAAATTCCTCCTCAATTTATATTTTAGCTAATTTGACATATGTAATTGTACTACACAATTTACAAGTTCAGTTGTTAAATTAACTCATTTAATATTTTCCCATAATGGTATAGTTTTAAACACTAATTTTGAAAATTATTCTCATTATAAATTATTTTTCCAGATAGATATAGGTCAAACCAAGATTTTCCATAATGTTTAGAAATTTATTTAAGTAAGAAATTTTTGGGAGAATATTAAAGAGGAGATTCTTATAATTTAGTGAATAATAATAATAGGGTCATAATTTACAAATAGTTTTTTTTCAAAGAGGAGGGCTTTTCATGAAAAAGAATTATAACTCTAAATATAAAAGCTTCAATTACTTTAAGTCGATTTTTAATTTTTTTAAGAGACTATCGGTTTTATATAAATATTTATTAGATAGAAATGTTAGTATATTTAAGAAATTATTAGTTGTGTCAGCCCTAATATATGTGATTTCACCCTTAGATTTAATCCCAGAGGTTGTTCTTGGATTCGGAATTATTGATGATGTTTTATTAACTGTATATGTGATTTCTTCTATTTCGAATGAATTAGATAGGTATATTTCTAAGGAAGAAAAGGGAGATATAAAAAAGGATATGGGCAAAACAATAAATTATGTAGAATATGAAATAAGGGACGAAGACCATAAGGAAGATTAGGAGTTATATTTAACCTGTAGATATGTAAATACTTAAGTAATTTTAATGTTTTTTCTATAATAAAAAACCTTTGGTTTATGTTATTATATTATTAGTGACTATAAGGATGGTGTTAAAGATGAAAGAGGATATAAAACAAATTATATATTCAGAGGAAGTAATAAAAGAAAAAGTAGATGAACTAGGCAAAAGAATTACTGAAGATTTTTCAGGGAAGGACCCTATCGTTATTGGAGTTTTAAAGGGTGCAAATGTTTTTTTAAGTGATTTGATTAGAAAAATCAGCATACCCCTTATTGTAGATTTTATTGATGTTTCAAGCTACGGACTTTCAACTGAAACTTCGGGTGTGGTGAAAATAAATAAGGATTTAGATTTTAGTATAGAAGATAAGGATATACTAATAGTAGAAGATATAATTGATTCAGGTTTAACCCTTGAATACTTATTAAAAAATTTAAAATCGAGAAATCCTAAAACCATAAGAATATGTAGCCTGCTGGATAAACCGGAGAGAAGAAGAGTAGATATTAAAGTCGATTATATAGGCTTTCAAATTCCAGATGAATTTATTGTAGGCTATGGAATTGACTATGCTGAAAAGTATAGAAATTTACCCTATATTGCCTCATTAAAAGAAGAGGTCTATAGATAAAAGATAAAGTAGATAGAGCTTTAAAGTTCCCCATATATAGTATAAAAATTTTTAAAGCACTAATAATAATAATGGATAAAAAAAAATATGGGGAGTGATTTTATGGCTACACCCACTGAATTTGAATCTATAAAACAAAGGTTCATAGATGGAGATTTAAATGAAAAAATAAAAATATATACTACTACAACTGGATTGACCGTTGAACAATTTAAGGAATTATTAAAACATTTTCCATTACAGCATCTTGAGAAATTAGAAAAGGCTATGGCATAATAAAAACCCCTATGAATTACTAGGAATCTTGATGAAACAACGAAGAAATTGGGGTTTCTCAAAAACTTGAAGCCCCTATATTATATAGGGGCTTTTAAACTGGTCCAAACTACTCAACTACTATGTCTTTACAATTTTCCCAAAGACCGTGGATGTTACAATAGCTTATTGCATATAGAGTACCAGACTTATTGATTTTAACATGCGTGACTGCCACTGGCTCATTATATAATTCCCCTTCACCGTGGGCAGTGAAATTATAGTTTCCTATTTCAAAAGGGAATTTGGCACCTTCAGGATGAAAAAATACCTTAAACCATGAAATGTGGTGTTCTAGTGTGTTTGGATGATTAATTTCATCACCTATAGATATTCTTAACTCAAATGCTTCACCGGCTTTAACCTTTTCAGGTGCATGGATTACAGGAACATGCTTTTCACCTTTCCAATCTCCAGTTTGTAAAAATTGACCTAATGTTTTCATTGTATTTCCTCCTCAAAGAATATTAATTTTTAACACATAGGAAAGTAATATTTCATTTAAAGATAACACCTTTAAACTTTTTATAAATTCTATAGAGAAAACAATAGAATACTCTGCATTTTTCTTTAAAATATTACATGATAAAAGTCAATATCCATATGTGTTTAATTAAACTTTATTTTGAAAATCTATTATATTTATATCCAATCAGATGAAATTAAAAACAATAAAGTTAAAATTTTTTAGAAAAGTTATTATAATATATTATATGATAAAAAAAATTTTTTATTTTTATGGAGGTAAAAGTGAAAGTATTAACTTTATTAGGAAGTCCAAGAATCAATAGCAATACTAATACTCTATTGGAAGAATTATTAAAGGGGGTTAAAAAATGTGATGGGGAAATAAGTAAATATAAACTGGCAGAGCTGAAAATAAACCCATGTATAGGATGTTATAAATGTGGTGAAATAGGAAATTGCATATATAATGATGAGATGAATAAACTATATATAGAATTTGATAAGGCCGATGTTATTGTTCTTGCTACGCCCTTATACTTCAATTCTGTAAGCAGCATAAGTAAAGTGATGATTGATCGCTGTCATGCTCTTTGGGCCAGTAAGTTTTTATTAAAGAAACCTTTAATAGATATGAATAAAAAAAGAGAAGGAATTTTGATTTGTACAGCAGGAGCTAAACAAAAAGAAAATGGATTTGTAGGAGCTTTAGTGGTAGCTGATCTCTTTTTTAAATCAATGAATGCTAAACTTATCAAGAATATATTAGTCGATAATACCGACAATATTCCTATATCTAATAGAGGTAAAATCTTAAAAGATGCATATAATATTGGTAAGGGTTTATGTGAATTTTAAAAGAGCTTTAATTTTGAATAATTTTTATATTACATAGAAGAGATTTTTAAGGTTTCCTCAGATGATAGCTTATATAGGCTAAGGGCTGAGAACTACAGAGGGTCTACTAGGCCTTTGATTTTAATTATAATAAAGGAGGTATGGATAAAATGGCAATTGTTGAATTTACTATTGTACCTTTAGGGACAAAGGACACCAGCCTAAGCAAATATGTTGCTGATTGTCACAAAATATTAGAAGATATAGAAAATATAAAGTATCAATTAACGCCTATGGGCACTATCGTTGAAGGAGAATTGGATTTAATTCTTAGTACTATAAGAAAAATCCATGAAGTTCCTTTTAAAAATGGAGCTTTAAGGGTAGCAACTAGTATAAGAATTGATGATAGAAGAGATAAGGCCTCAAGTATGGAAGGTAAAGTAAAGTCGGTTAAGGAAAAAATGTAAAAAAATACAAAGGAGTACATATGCTTTTTAAAAGTTAAATATTTCCAAAAACAGAGGGTTTTAATAATTCTTTAGTGTTTATTTTGTAACATCCTTTATGAAAAAAAATTTTGGCTTTTAAATTATTTGATAAAATTTTATCAAAGAACATTCGACAAAATTTGATTAAAAATTTAACACTAAAGCTTAATTATATGGTATGATAGTTATGTATTATGTATACAATAACCCTTTAGAGGAGGAAAAAATATGAATAAAATTTTAGTATCAGTAGGTTTATCTAACCGACATATACACCTAACACAAGAGCACGTTGAAGATTTATTTGGCAAAGGATATGAACTAACTAAACTTAAGGACCTTGTTCAGCCAGGACAATATGCATGTCATGAAAAGGTTGACTTAGTAGGTCCAAAAGGTACGATAAAGGGTGTAAGGGTATTAGGACCTGCAAGGAGGAAAACCCAAGTTGAAATCTCCCTTGCTGACGGATACGTTTTAGGTGTGAAATCTCCAATTAGAGATTCAGGTGATTTAGCAGGAAGCCCAGGGATAAAAATTGTTGGTCCTAAGGGTGAAGTCAATATTGAAGAGGGTGTAATTGTTGCTGCAAGACATATACACATGCATACCAGTGATGGTGAAAGACTTGGATTAAGAGATAAAGACCTAGTAAAAGTGCGTGTTGGAGGTCAAAGAGGGCTAGTATTTGAAAATGTTGTAATTAGAATGAGTCTAAAGTATAGCTTAGAATTCCATGTTGATTT
>JAKSBP010000188.1 GCA_022361035.1 Clostridia bacterium | reverse complement strand
TAAGTTAACATTCTCTATCATACATCTATATAAGGATAGATGTTTTTTGAAAACCCTTTAAATATTTAGATATATATATCAAAAAAAGTAACTTGTCCCTAGGACAAGTTAAAAAAGAAAAGGGTGTTATAGCAGTTTTAAAATAGTACTTCAAGGATAAATAAAGAGGCTGAATTATGGAATCATCTTATTGACTATTTACACACATCAACCCATTCACCCTTAGTAATCAGTTGAAGTTCCTTCGGTGTAATTTTTATTGATGAATTTGTAGAACCAGCGGCTGGATAAATATATTGAAAATCATTTAAGGAGGTGTCTAAATATATATCTAGGGGATTTTTTAATCCAAAGGGACATACACCACCTACTGGATGACCTGTTATATCTAGTACTTCGTCTAGTTGGAGCATTTTAAACTTTGTTTTAAAGGTATCCTTATATTTTCTATTATCTATTTTTGCATCTCCCTTTGTGACGATTAGAATATTTCTATCCTTTAACCTAAGAGCTATGGTTTTTGCAATAAGGGAAGGTTCTACACCGTGGGCCTTGGCGGCTAATTCTACCGTTGCCGTACTTTCATCCATCTCAAGTATCTCATAATCTAAATTATTCTCCTTAAAAAATCTTCTCACATCTTCTAAAGCCACTATCATCATCTCCTTAACAATTTTGTTATGTATAATATAGAGTTCCTAGAGGTTATTTAAATAAATTTATTATAACATTATTTAAAATTAATGTTAATGGATTTTTATGTAGGGATTATCTATTAATAAAAAATTACCAAAATTCTTTATTTTTATAACAGAGGAAATTAAAATTTCTTATATGAATAAAAACATAAAATTATTATGGTAAACTTCAATGTAGATTTTTAAACTAAGGGCTGAATATTATCTAAAACCTGGGAATAAAAAACCAGATATAAGGGAGCGGATTAAAAAGCTATAAATTAGAATATGGAAATATGAAGAACCTGATTATTTCCTATTTCCGAGGCAATAGCAATAATATTACAATATCCTGCAAAGATTAAAGATAAAAATAGACGAAAATGTCAACAAAAAAAAGGTTTTGTAAAAAATCATCATTGCATTATACCTTTGGTGATGTAGGCTTAAAAGCTGCTAAGAAATAAAAATAAGTATATTTACAATTTAAAATGTTCATACTTACCATGAAATATAAAATTTTTTTGTTAAATTAACAGGTTATGGAAACAATATATTAGAACCATTTGCAAATTTACATTTTAATATTCTTATTAATATTCTTAGAATTTCTATAATTAAAGAGGTTATCGGTGGAGGTATTGATGTTTATTGAGTCTATTGCCAAAAAGGATGAAAAAACAAAAAATCTAGTAAAAAGATTGAATCCCGGAAATATAGCTGTAATAAAGCATAGGGATATAGATGAGGTTGCTGCAAGGTCCTTAGTAGAAAAAAAGCCTAGGGCAGTCATAAATGCATGTGAATCGATAAGCGGCAAATATCCTAATCTAGGGCCTTCAATATTGATTGAAGCGGGAATCACGATAGTGGACATGGATGATGGGTCTGGCTTTGACCTAATTGATGAAGACTGTACTATTAAAATATATAATAATGGAATTTATATCGGCAATAAGCGTATTAGTAATGGAAAAATTTTAACAAAGGAAATAATTCATAATAAGACCGAGGATGCAATGGGTAATCTAGAGGAGGTCCTTGAAGACTTTATTGAAAATACTTTAGAATATGCCAAGAAAGAAAAGAGCCTTATTTTAGATAATATTAATATGCCCGACATAGATGTAGACATGAAAAATAAGCATGTATTGGTAGTAGTGAGGGGAAAGGATTATAAAAAGGACCTTTTGGCAATAAGGACATATATTGAAGAAGTAAAGCCTGTATTAATTGGTGTAGATGGTGGGGGAGATGCACTTTTAGAATTTGGATATACTCCCCACATAGTCATTGGTGATATGGACAGTGTTTCCGATAACTGTTTGAAATGTTGTGGAGAAATAGTTGTACATGCCTACAAAGACGGCAGGGCTCCAGGTATCAATAGAATTAAAAACCTCCAATTAAAACATAAGCTGCTGCCCTCTCCGGGAACAAGTGAAGACATTGCCATGCTCTTGGCCTATGAAAAAGGTGCAGATTTTATAGTGGCTGTTGGAACCCATACCAATATGATAGATTTTTTAGAAAAGGGTAGAAGAGGGATGGCAAGTACCTTTTTAGTAAGACTGAAGATTGGTGCTAAGCTTATAGATGCAAAGGGAGTTAATAAGTTATACAGAGAAAAGATTAAGCCCATACACCTCCTGAGCGTTTTTATAGCATCATTAATTCCAATTGTAATAATTTCTTTATTCTCGCCCCTTGGCATGAATATAATTAGGCTTTTACAAATTAGGCTTAAATTATTATATGAATTGAAGGAGATATTATGGTAATAAATATTAAACATTTTATAATAACAATTATAGCAATATTTTTATCCCTAGGCGTAGGAATATTTATTGGAGTGGTAGTAGATAGCCAACACCTTTTTAACGAGCAACAAAAAGTATTGGTAGCTCAAATAGAGGAGGAGTTTGAAGGATTTAAACAGAGGAATTATGAACTTATGAATAAATTAGAAGATTATAAACTGGAAAATAATAGGCACGATAAGTTTATAGATACAATATATAAAAGAGTAATCAATGAAGAACCTTTGGACTTGAGGGTTATGATTATAAACATGTTTGCAGATAATAACTATCTAGAAATAACTCAGGATTTAGGGGGGATGGGAGTAAAAAAAACAGTAGAGGTAAATATAACCGAAGGTGGAGAAGAAAATATAGAAGATATGGTTCTAGCTATAAAGGATATACTTGAAAAAGGGAACCAGAATGAAGAGGAAATAACAGATTATAATATGGACAAAGTTATCTCAAAGCTGCCCATAAATAGGGACATCCTACTTCCCTTTTATCTAAATAACATTAAATATTTAGATGTTAAGGGGGAAATATATTCTGGAATAGATTATGTATTTTTAATAGATAATGGCTTTAAAATAAGTGATAAGAACTATGGGAACCTAAGAAAGGAAATTATTAACCTAATAAGGTCTACTAACATGCCTGTGATGATACTTGAAAAATCCGACACAGATTCTTCAAGCATACCTTTTTACAAGGAGCTAGGAATATCAAGCGTAGACAATATAGATACTAAACTGGGAAAAATGGCTATGATTATGATTTTAAGGGGAAAAGAGGGACACTTTGGAGAAAAGGAAACGGCTGAAAATTTACTTCCAGATGATTTCTTAGTAGCTGAATAGGAGGTGTCTCTATGGCTTTAAATATAAGTGCATTAGTGCCAGCCTATAATGAAGGGGATAAGATAGAAAATACTATAAAAACCATAAAAAACTCTAAATATATAAATGACATATATGTAGTTGATGATGGTTCTAAGGATGATACTGCTCTAATTGCAAGTAAAGGGGGAGCTAAGGTCTTAAAGCTTAAAAGAAATAGGGGTAAGGGTTACGCATTGAAATATGGATTAAAAGAAATTATTGATATAAATCAGATAGTAGTATTCTTAGATGGAGACTTAGATACATCTCCTAGGGATATTGATAGACTTATTGAACCTGTGCTTTACGGTGACTGTGATGTGACCATCGCAAAATTTTCGCCTTCAAAGAAAAAGGGAGGTTTTGGTATGGTAAAGCTGCTGGCTAAAACCGGTATAAAATTTTATACAAATAGGGAAATAGATAGTGGATTATCGGGACAAAGAGCCTTTAATGTTAATGTTTTAAAGGATATAAAAAGCATACCATCAAGGTATGGTGTAGAGGTTGGTATGACTATTGATATTTTAAAATTAGGATATACCATCAAAGAAATAGAAGTAGGTATGGGACATAGGGAAACCAGTAGAAATTTAGGTGGATTTATCCATAGGGGGAAACAGTTTTATCAAATATTTTTGACTCTAATTTCCAAGGGAGTAGATTCATAATTATGAAGTATCTTACTTTACTTATTTCCTATTTTCTTATAAAGTTAATTATTCCTCCAATAGAAGGACTCTATATAAACTCGGGCTTTGTAAAACAAAACTACAAAGGGGACCTTATTCCCAGTAGTATGGGTATAATATTCGTTTTTGACATATTAATTGTATCTTTGATCCTGTTAAAAATCGAATCCAAAGCTAATTATATACAAATATTAACATTTATGTTAGGGGTTTTAACTATGGCCTTTATTGGATTAATTGATGATTTTCTAGGAAGAGATGATGTAAAGGGGTTTAAGGGTCATATAAAAATGCTTATAAACAGTAGACTGACAACGGGAGGGCTAAAAGCGGTCTTTGGGGGGCTTGTTTCAGTTCTAATTAGCCTCATAGTTTCTTCAAATACGGTCAATTTTTTAATTAACTTAATAATAATTTCCCTATTTACAAACTTTATAAATCTTTTAGACTTAAGGCCGGGAAGGGCTTTGAAGGGTTTTTTAATCCTTAGCATACCTGCCCTGTTTTTTGTAAGCAGTATTATAGAGCTTATTCTACTAAGCTTTATTGGGGCGGCATTGGCCTATTTACCCTACGATATAAAGGGGAAATCTATGCTTGGTGATATAGGTTCTAACTCTTTAGGTATTATTCTGGGGATTATTGGAACTACTTTTCCACTAAACATAAAGGCTATTATAGCCATATTTTTAATTTTGGCAAATCTTTACTCGGAAAATTACTCTATTTCAAAACTTATAAGCAGCAATAAGATATTAAGTTTTATAGATGATTTGGGAAGAGGTTAAGTATAGGGGGAGGTTTTCAATGATAAATTTAAAAACTGGAATTATAGAAGAGGTTATAGATACTAGGGGGAGCTTACTAGAACTTATGGTGAATATGGGTGATAAATCTGAGAAGGCCATAGCCTATAAAACCCTTATAGGTAGCATAGGCATAGGGGATGAAGTTATTCTAAACACAACTGCAAAGGATTTAAACTTAGGTACTGGTGGTTATCATTTTGTATTGGCGAATTTAAGTAATATAGAAAAGGAGAGTAGCGGCTTTGGTCATATTATGAAGCTGAGATATACTCCTATGCAAATAAAGGTAAATTCTGTAGAGGAACAGAAAAGCAAATACCATGATACTTTTAATAGCTTTGAATCCCTAGAAAAAATGCCAGTCTTAGTATGCGGTCTACACAGCATGTTGGCTCCATTGACTGTGGTTTTAAAAAACTTCAATAGGGATTTGAGGATTGGATATATAATGACCGATGGTGGTGCTTTGCCCATAGACTTTAGTAAAACAGTTCATCGTTTAAAGGAAAGGGGATACTTAAATGGAACCATAACAATTGGTCATGCATTTGGAGGAGATTTAGATTGTATTAATATATATAATGGATTGATTGGGGCAAAGGAAATATTAAAATGTGATATTTGTATTGTTTCAATGGGGCCAGGAATAGTTGGAACAGGTACAAGATATGGTTTTACAGGAATAGAGCAGGGGAAAATCATTGATGCAGTAAACACTTTAGGGGGAAGAGCTATTTGTGTTCCAAGGATAAGCTTTAAGGATATGAGAAAAAGGCATTTTGGAATAAGTCACCATACAATCACAGTCCTAAATAAAATTGCAAAGACTGAATCCTACGTAGGTATTCCCCAGTTTAATGATAAAAAAGGGATTTATATAAAAGAACAAATATCTAAGTATGATATCGCTAAAAAACATAAGGTGTTATTTATTAAATTTAATGATATAATAGATATACTAGCAAATTCAAATATTACCCTTCAGACTATGGGCAGGACCTTTGGAGAAGATAAAGACTTCTTTTTATCTGTCGGAGTAAATGCAAAAATAGCCCAGAGTTTTATATCTTGACCCTAGGTCACTTCCCCTAGAGAAATCTGACCAAGGAGGAGAGGGTTTGAGGACCTTGGTTTTCACTTAAATTTAAATAGTTACCCCAAAGTAGGAGCTAGATATGCTAAAGGTGAATAATTTAATAATATCAAAATCTATTAAAAGGGGAGTTAGCATGAAAATTGTTGAAAGGACTATAAAATCTGATAAGCTATATCAAGGTAAGATTATAAATTTGAGAATCGATACCGTAGAGCTACCTGATCAGAAATACTCAAAAAGGGAGATAATTGAACATCCAGGAGCCGTTGCGGTGATTCCCATAACTGATGATAATAAGATTTTAATGGTAAAACAATATAGAAAATCAGTAGAGGAATACCTTTTAGAAATTCCAGCAGGTAAACTAGAAATAGGTGAAGAACCTTTAGAATGTGCAGCGAGGGAACTTTTGGAGGAAACAGGTTATAAAAGTAATAATATAAAATATTTATTTGAAATTTTTCCATCACCAGGATTTAGTAATGAAAGTATAAGTATATTTATAGCTAATGATTTAATTAAGGATGTGGCTAAGCCCGATGAAGATGAGTATATTGAAGTAGAGGAATATGAAATTGGTGAACTTATAAATATGATTGGCCAGCAGAAAATTAAAGATGCTAAGACAATAACATCTATACTATACATAAATAATTATACTATGGGCAAATAAAAACCATAATAAAATCTCTTTGAATAGACATATAATCCCCATTTAAAGCATACTATTTAATAGCATGTACTAAATGGGGGGATTTTTTTGAATAGGAGATTTAATGAGATAATTATTAAACATATTGAAAAAAATTTGGTCATATATTTTTTAGTTGTCCTATTTTTTATGATCGGAATTTCTTCTGGGGCCTTTACCTCTAAGGCATTGACCGAGGCAGAAAACAAAGAATTAATTGTCTACTTGGAGAATTTTTTTAGAATCGTAGATTCCAAGGCCATAAATAATTTTTCCATTCTAAAACAATCCTTATTAAACAATTTTCAGACAGGCATAGTAATATGGATTCTAGGTGTAACAGTTATTGGTATCCCAATTATTTTGTTGCTAATTGCCCTTAGAGGATTTATAATAGGATTTACGGTGGGTTTTTTTGTCAAGCAGATGGGCCTTAGAGGAATGCTTTTTTCCCTTGTCTCCGTGTTACCTCAAAATATTCTCATAGTACCTAGTACAATTTTTATAGGGGTTCTAGGTATAGGTTTTTCACTAATGATAATCAAAAGTAAGACGAGGAAAAAGCATCAATACAGTATTTTAAATCAGTTTCTTCTATACAGTACCCTTATTACAATGGTACATATTGTCATAGCCTTTGGATGTCTAATTGAAGCATATATTTCACCATTCTTTATCAAATACATTTCTTCATATATGTAGAATTATGAGGTGCCGATAAAATTTTTTATTGATAAATTTGTAACTTTCAAAAAATTAGAGGATTTTAGAATTGAATGTTGAAATAGTTAAATAGTGTATTTTTAATCATAAAAATCTGGGACATTGAGTCCCTTGTTTTTATGACCTATACTAATATTTTGTAGCAAAAGAGAAATAAAGGAGTTATCAAAATGAATAAGATTGTAAAAGATTTTATTGAATATTTAAAAGAGGAGAAAAAACTATCTAACAATACTTTAGAATCCTATGGGAGAGATTTAAGACAATTTGGACAGTTCTTAAATGAAAAAAGTAGACCATCCTATGAAGAGGTTAATAACACAACAATCATAACATATTTATTATATTTACAAAAAAAGGGGCGTGCCACCTCAACTATTTCTAGAAATCTAGCCTCTATAAGGGCACTTTATCAATACCTATTAAATAATGGGTTAGTTCAAAATGACCCGACCTTAAATTTAGAATCTCCTAAATCTGAAAAAAAACTTCCTTGTGTTTTGAGTTTGAGCGAAGTTGAAAGTTTAATAAGTCAACCAGATGAGAATAATGCCATTGGGTCTAGGGATAGGGCAATGCTTGAGTTATTATATGCTACAGGTATTCGCGTATCAGAACTAGTTAGGCTTGATATTAAAGATTTAAATTTACATTTAGGCTTTATAAAATGTAGAGGAACTAATGATAAGGAGAGGATTATTCCAATAGGTTCAATGGCTAAAAAAGCCATATTAGCTTACTCAACCGAGTATAGAAATAGTCTAGTTAAAGATAGCGAAGAGGCTTTATTTGTTAACTATTATGGAAAGAGATTAACTAGACAAGGATTCTGGAAAATAATAAAGAGGTATACTAAAGAAGCTAATATAAATAAGAAAATAACTCCTCATACACTCAGACATTCTTTTGCTACCCATTTGATACAAAATGGAGCTGATTTGAAATCTGTTCAAGAAATGCTTGGACATTCAGATATTTCTACAACTCAGATATACATGCAGCTAACTAAGAATAAGATTAAGGATGTTTATAATAAGGCCCATCCAAGGGCATAGGAAGGGCTCTTGTTGTTGTCTATAAACTTAAAGCTACTGTGACTAAAAAAGTAAAGCATCAATAAGATGCTTTTATCCATCTATATTGTCTATTTTTTGTCATTGATACTGATAATGGTTTATAGATAACCGATTTTATATGAAAATAATTTTAAACTAGGCCTTGATTTTATTGATGGTTACATGTATAAATAAGGGGTATTAGATATAGTAATATGAAAAAATTTTTTTAGATATTTATGTTACCGGTTACATACCTTGAATTGGAGTTGAAATTTATAATTAAGATTGAGATTTTAAAGGCTTTAATCCCTAATCTTGGAAGTATAATTATTTAGATATTATTAGGAGGATGATGGAAATATGATTAACAGAGTAACTATTTTAGTTATGGATAGCGTGGGAATAGGTGCTTTACCCGATGCCGAAAAATTTGGTGACCTTGGAGCAAATACCTTGGGGAATATATCGAAGGTAATGGGTGGTATAAAATTACCTAATCTAGTTCAGTTGGGTTTAGGAAATATAGATGGAATAGAAGGAGTAGAGGGCATACCTAATCCAATAGGATCCTTTGGAAGAGCGATGGAAATTTCAAATGGTAAGGACACCACTACTGGTCATTGGGAGATAGCAGGTTTATATATTGAGAAGCCCTTTAAAACCTATCCCAATGGTTTTCCAAAGGAAATCATATCTAAATTTGAAGAACTTACTGGTAGAAAGGCCCTAGGTAATAAGCCCGCATCGGGGACGGAAATAATTGAAGAACTAGGTCAGGAGCATATGAAAACCGGAAATCCTATCGTATATACTTCAGCGGACAGTGTTTTTCAGATTGCCGCCCATGAAGAAGTAATACCCCTAGATGAACTATACAAGATGTGCAGTATAGCAAGGGAGATTTTGAAGGGGGAGGACCAAGTAGCTAGAGTAATAGCTAGACCCTTTATTGGGGAGTTGGGGAATTTTACCCGTACCCCAAATAGAAGGGATTACTCCCTAGACCCCTTCGAAAAAACTGTCTTAGATTTTGCCTCAGATGCAGGGTACGATGTTATGGCTGTGGGTAAAATAGAGGATATTTTTAATGGAAAGGGAATAACAAAGGAAGTTCATACAAAGGACAACATGGATGGAGTAGACAAAACAATAGAGTATTTAAAGACCAATACAAAGGGAATTATCTTCACAAACCTAGTTGATTTTGATGCGAAATTTGGACATAGAAGAAATCCTAAGGGATATAAGGAAGCCCTAGAGGAATTTGATTTAAGAGTACCTGAAATTTTAAATAATCTAAAGGATAGAGATATGCTTATAATCATAGCAGACCATGGCAATGACCCAACCTATAAGGGTACTGATCATACCCGGGAATATGTACCAGTATTAGTATATGGTAAAAATGTTAAAGGGGGAGTAAATTTAGGTACAAGAGAAACCTTTGCCGATGTAGCAGCAACAATAGCTGACATATTAGACTTGGAAAAGCCTAAGATTGGAACAAGTTTTAAAGAACTTATAATATAGATGAGTGACTGAGAAAGTTAACTTACTTCAGCAGCCACTGAGAATCCTTTAGGCTCATGCTATAAATCTGTTTTATAGATAGATAATAGAAGGTAAAACAGATTTATAAAAGAGTCTCTGATGAAGAGTTAAAAGGAAAACTCTTTTGAAACACATATACGGAAATTATATATATCTATATTTAAAAGGTATATAATTCCCTATGTGTTA
>JAKSBP010000399.1 GCA_022361035.1 Clostridia bacterium | reverse complement strand
GGATTAGCAACGACAACCGGAGATGTCATCACGGCTGCCGGAAGTACTGAGAAAGCAGAGAGTAAGGCTGCGATTATATCAAGCAGTTTTGGTAGTGGGATGATTCGGTAGATGAGGGTGCGGGTGGATCTAAGCTTCCAGGAAGAAATGCTACTCTAAATGACGCTAAAAGGGATGCTGGTATTCCAAAAAACAAACAGCCTGACTATGTTAAAAGTGTGCCCTATGCGTTCAGCTCCACGGTTGCATTGTAAGAATATAGGCATTCAAATGAAAGAAGGAATATATGATTTTCACCTTAATTCAGGTTGATGTGTGTCGGTTTTAATCCTAAGGCCAACTTGTAATGGTAAAATCAGCCTTCCCGAACTATTCAATTAGTCTTTTGGGTAGGGCTTATTCCTATTTGTTCTGTTCAAAAGATAATCCGTGCTTGTATTATGCAAATCCGCCAGTTTGATTAAAATTCCGGTAGGTATATCCACTTCACCGCGTTCATAATTACTGTAAATTCTTTGGCTGCAATTGAGATACGCTGCAACCTGCGTCTGTGTCATATCCTTATCTTCACGTAAATTTCTTATTCTTTCATTATCCTTCAATTTTTTAACTCAAGATTATTCTAGCGATATTTTCGCTAAAAGTCAATAGCGAATAATTCGCTAAACTATAATTGTATTGAGGTGATTTTACATGTATGAAAGAATAAGAAATTTACGTGAAGATAAGGATATGACACAGACACAGGTTGCCGCGTATCTCAATTGCAGCCAAAGAATTTACAGCAATTACGAACGTGGTGAAGTGGATATTCCTACACGAATTTTAATCAATCTGGCAGATTTACATAATACAAGCACCGACTACATCTTAAACAGGACAAATAAAAAAGAACCTTACCCAAACAAATATAAAAAATAAGAATAAGTATATACATTGTATCCTATTAATTAATTACCAGGCATACCATCCAAACCAAAAAGCCACGAGTACCTAAAAATACTCATGGCTTATAATTGAATCAGCTACCATTTAACCAAAAAGGAGCAAAGCGACATACCAACGGCCAACAGCTAACGGCCAACCACAACTCTCCCCATCCCAAAAGGAACAAGCGTATATTTCCGGGTAAACCGGTCCATTTGCAAAAATGTGCCGGGGCCGACAAATGAACTTTCCAATATCCCGGATATCCGGTTGGGACCCATGACATTAAAGAGTGTGGTTGAGAGGATAATCTCTGCTTTATTTTTACCGGGCTTTATAAATTTTGTCATGTCGAATACGTTAGGCTCCCAATATTTTATCCCAACGTATTCACCATTTACATATAAACGGACACTGGCACATTCTGCATCATCCAGCTTTAAATAAACAGGATTTGTAGTTCCATTGAAAGTAAATTGGGCACTGTAAGATCGG
>JAKSBP010000193.1 GCA_022361035.1 Clostridia bacterium | reverse complement strand
GGTTGGTTTGCTGCATCAGCAGGATTAGGGATCTTTGCTCAATATTTGGTCATATACTCTGTAGCAAGTCTAGTCATTATGTATTTAATGGCACGTCCTGTTTGGATATGGGGAAAAGTATTTGATTTAGAAACACAAGCAGACATGATTGGCCTGAGATATGGGAATAAAAAGTTTAAAGTTTTATTCTCTTTGGCTACGTTTTTATTCTGGTTTCCTTGGCTTATCTTAGAGATGAAAACAATAGGTTATATCGTTGCAGCAGCAACATATCATTCAATCAATTTTAATATTGGCATGATCATTGTCAGTTTATTTGTAGTGATATATAGCTTCTATGGAGGCGCAAGGGCAACTGCAATCGGCAACTTAGTTCAGGGAATCACATTTACAGTTATAGGAACGATTACGGTATATTATTTGATACGAAAAATTTATGGAGGCGTTTTTGCTATCTATCCGGTGCTTCAAGAACTTAAGCCGGAGCTGTTGACTTTACAAGGAGGATTTGGTGGAAATTATTGGGCTTCGGTTATTATTACCTGCACATTAGGAGCGTTTACTCTGCCGGGTATTTTCAATAGAATTTACATGGCAGATAGTCCAAAAGCAGTCAAAAAATCAGTTTTTATTGCGCCTTTGGCAGGGGTTTTTATTGGATTCTTGACACTGGCATTGGGGCTAGGAGCAGGACTTTTAGAAGGATTTCCTGCTGATGCACAATCAGCGATATTTTGGATGGCTGATCATTACGGGGGACCATTTGTTCTGGCTCTGATTGGAATATTTGCTTTATCGGCTTGCATGTCAACAATTTCTGCTGTTATTAACACGGCATCGGTTTTAATCGCTAAGGATTTAGCATCATCCGTTGTTAAAAATCTTTCTAGAGAAACCATGTTAAAATACGCAAAAGGTTTAACGATTGGAGTAGGTTTGATTTCTCTTTATATTGCCACAATAGACCTTCCTAACCTTATGATGATTGCACTTGTCATGTACGATTGTATTGTTCAAGCATTTATACCTTTATTTGTTGGTTTGTTTTGGAGGAAGAGTAACTTGCCCGGCGCATTTGCAGGCATGTTGATAGGCGTTGTTATTGCACTTTATGGAAACCTGAATCCTCAATCAATAGCATGGACAGGAGGATGGTCTGCAGGAATGGTAGGAATGGGTGTGAATTTCATCGTTCATATTATTTGTGGATTTGCCTTTGGTAAACAAAAACATGTAGATGAAATTTTTAAGGTTGTGAATAATTATAAACAAACTGAGGGATCAAAACTTATTTAGACGACCAAGCATCAATTATATATAAAACTCCATGATAAATATACATGTCATGGAGTTTTTAAGCTTGACAAAGTCATAGTTATTTTCTTTCTAAATTTAAATCATAAGCCTCTTCCTGTTTGTCCTCTTTTTTGGTTCTGGTATGAATAATAATAGAG
>JAKSBP010000088.1 GCA_022361035.1 Clostridia bacterium | reverse complement strand
TTAAGTTTCAAGCCTTGGGGGATTGATTTATCTTTGACTTCCTTAGGTTTTTCCATAATGGAAAAAATAGATATTTGTTCGCTAATAAATATCACCCTCTATTAATATTATCTAAAAATGGACTTAAATCCTTTAAAGATATAAGCAACATAAAAGCTTCTAAAAATTTAAATATAGGAAACTTATCAACTTTTAAGATTTTTATTTTTACAGGTAGGACATTTATAGAAATTAGCTATAAACTCTCTCTATAGATTATTATAACCTAAAGCCTTTAAGGTGTATATATAATCCTAATAGTTATTATAATATTTCATGTTATATAGGCTATATTTACTAGTTAAATTGAGGTTGAAAAGTGTCACTTATTCTAGTAAGATTTTATTAGCTGTTAAGGAGGTTACAGCGTGGATAGTAATATAATAGTAAAAAGACTGATAGTCCACATATTAGATGGAGCAGTTGGAACACCGGTTTTATCAGATTTAGAATATAATTTAGATTCTGATGTTAATGAATACATAGAAAAACATATTATTAGGACCTTTAAAGATATTGACCTTAAAGAAGTATATTTCAAAGATGAAGGCAATAGCGTCAAAAAAAGCTGTCTAAGGCTTAAAGAAGGAAAGGATGACTTTGTTCAAGTAAGTCAGAATATAGCCTTAATAATTTATGGAATTCTAAATCAAAATCCCCATATTCCCTCTGGCGATTTAGCATGTGTACTATTTAAAAAAGATGATTTGGAATATATTGGAATCCTAAAGTTTAATTATAGGGAGTCATATATTCATAGCATTGAAGAAGAGGAGAAGGATAGAGTAGTTAAGATTATTAAACAGAAAACTGCACTACCTTTATCCACACAAAAAATTGATGAATGTATATTTATAAATATGGATGATTTTTCGATGCTATTAAAAGAAAAGAAGTATGAAATAGATGGAGAAAAACAATTTTATTTATCGGAGCAAGTACTCCAATCTACTGAAGCATTATCTAATAAAGAAAAAATTGATATTATAAGTAAAGTATCCAAAAAAGTGGTAAAGAAATACTGTAATGATGATATTATGAGAATTGCTGAAATTAAAAACGCAATAGTAGAGGGATTTGAAGATTCTATGACAATAAATATCGAAAAAGTAGGAGATAAAGCATTTGAGGGGAATCAGGAAATGCAAAGGATTTATACTGAAGAGATAGAAAAGGGTGGTCTAAGGGAGAAGTCTATTGTTGTAAATCAAAACATAGAAAAAAGGGTTATGAAAAAACAACGTTTGGTAACCAGTGATGGAATAGAGATAAGGCTTCCATCGTCACTATTATCTAGAAGAGACAAGGTAGAATTTGTAGCTAATGTAGATGGGACAATCTCAATAATGTTAAAAAATATTAGTGAGATAGAGGATAAATGATGCTCTAGAGATTTAAAGAAATATCAATCTATGTATTTAATAGGACTTTTAAATATACTAGAGTGTCTATATACATCAAGGGTACCGAAATTTTCTATTGAATTCGTATACTATGTTTATGATATATAGGTAGGTGATTTTAGTGGAGCGAGGTATCTGTAAAATATGTGAGAAATTTTTTATCATGATACAAAAAGGGCAAGAAATGTGTAATAGTTGCTATGAACAAGATGTAAATCAATACAGAGCAGTAAGGGATTACTTATCTGAAAATAGTCATGCTACTATTATGGACATTTACTTTAATACAAAGATTCCAATGAAAACCTTAAAAAGGTACATAGAAGAAGGAAGAATACGGATTATTGGGAAATAGAAGGATAAGTATAGATAGTTGATAGCCTATTATGGAATGAATTAATCTGTATATAAAAAGCTATGTGGTGTTTCCATAAGCTTTTCTTTTAATGTATTAAAACTTAAAAATCCGTCAAAATGTTAAAATACACTGTTAAATAAGACCTTGACGAATTTTTAAGTTTGAGAAGTATAGAAGCTAAAAGGTCTATAAAAATTTTAGTTAATAGTAAAATATAAATTTAATATAATGTCAAATTATATTAAATTTAAATGCTCTTTTAAAATACTGTTTTCATGTAGCCGACTACTTCTTGTCTATGGTTCTTAATAAGTAAATTTAATCTTTCCTTTATCCTTTCATACTCAGTATTAGTTATAAAACCATGCTTAATTAAAAGGTCAGGTATTGCTTGGCTTAAGGCTCTATTGTTACCGTCTTCTGTTTTCATGGCAACACCTACACCTTCATTCATAATTGTTACACAGTAAACAGATTCAGCCCCTAGTTTTGCCAATATTTTCCCTTCGGTTTCCTCCATAAGTATTGTATCTAATCTTGAAGTTCCGGCTACATAGTAAGGTTCCTTTACCATAGCTGAAGCAATCTTTCCTAGGGCTTGACTCCTTTTATCCTTGGCATCAGTATAAGAGAGTTTCATATAGGCTTTAGCCATATTATAAATGGGCAAACCAAACACTGGAACTCCACATCCATCTATGGCAATATCTATATCATTAGGCTCTAGTTCAGTAACCTCTGATATAGTTTCTAACATGAGCCTTTGTATGGGGTGGTTTCTATCTATATAGTTTTTCAAATCAATTTCTTTAAGAACACCTGTGGCTAACATACAGCTGTGCTTTCCAGAGCATGGATTATTGGCAGCTGTGTAGGGACGATTAGCCATCAGAAGTTTTTTATAGGCTTTTCCATATATAGGTTTAGCCTCACCGCAATCTAAGTCTGTAAGGTTTTTTCCTATTTTTTCAAGGATAGATTCTAAAACCATCACATGTTTTTCTTCACCCCCGTGGGATGATGTCATTAAGGCCAGCTCCTTAGTTGTAAAACCGAAGCTTTCTATCCCACCTGCCTCTACCATTGGAATTGCTTGAAATGGCTTTGCCGATGAACGCCAAAATGTTCGTTTATTTTCGTCACCATATTTTAATACTACATGGCCTTGACGATCCACACCTACTATGTCTCCTCTATGGATACTTTCAATACTGTTTCCCCTATAGACGTGAACTATTTCTATGGACATTTACTCACCTCATAACCCTTTAATGTATAAATCCTCTTTTTATCTATCAACATTATATCACTTTATACTTAAAAATAAAGACTAGAATTATTACTATTTAGCTAATGAAAATATGGTTATTGTTTCATAGATGTTTTAAATTAAAGTTAGTATATCCCCCTATAACTTTATCATTAGACACATAAATATCTTATTGTTATAATATTTATAATAAATTTTCTATAAATAGAGAGGCACCTTTATGAATAATAAAAGAGAAATGAAAATATCTATAGGTAACCTGATTGAGTTTATTTTACGTACCGGGGATATAGGAAGTGGATTTACAAATTATAACAGAGCAATAGAGGGAGCAAGGGTTCACAGAAGGATTCAAAAATCCTATCAAGATGGGTGGCAATCAGAGGTTCCATTAAAATATAGTCTTGATGTAAATGGAGATAAGTTAATTATAGAGGGTAGAGCCGACGGCATCCTCTATGAAGATGAAAGGGTAATTATTGATGAGATTAAAACAGTTTTAAAGGATTTAGAGGAAATTGATGAAGACTTTAATGAACTCCATTGGGCTCAAGCAAAGTGCTATGGATATATTTATAGCAGTCAGAATAATCTAAATGAAATAGATATACAACTTACCTATTATAATATGCAGAGCAAGGAAATGAAAAAGCTTAGAAAACCCTTTTCCATAGATAGACTAAAAAAATATTTTTATGAGCTTGTAGAGGAGTATCTAAAATGGATAGGAATGACAAGGGAATGGAATATAACAAGGAATAAATCTATAAAGGAATTGGAGTTTCCCTATAATTCATACCGCAGGGGACAAAGAGATTTAGCAGTGCAGGTCTATAGGACTATAAAAGAAGAAAAGAAATTATTTGTACAGGCCCCAACAGGTATTGGCAAAACCATATCTACTATATTTCCTGCTATTAAAGCTATAGGAGAAGGACTATCATCTAAGATATTCTATTTAACCGCCAAGACCATTACCAGGACAGTGGCAGAAGAAGCCTTTGAAAAAATGAGGAATAAAGGCTTAAGGGTAAAAACCATTACTCTGACTGCCAAGGATAAAATATGCTTTCAAGATGAAGCCACCTGTAATCCAGAGGAATGTTCCTATGCTGCAGGGCACTTTGATAGAATTAATGAAGCACTGAGGGATGTCATTTGTCATAGAGATAATTTTACCAGAGAAACTGTAGAAGAGTATGCAATAAAACACAAAATTTGCCCCTTCGAGTTCTCCTTAGACTTGGCACTGTGGTCTGACTGCATAATATGTGACTATAACTATGTTTTTGATCCTAGAGTATATCTAAAAAGGTTTTTCACCCAAAGAGGAGACTATACATTTTTAGTTGATGAAGCCCATAATCTAGTAGATAGGTCAAGAATGATGTTTTCTGCCCAACTCTATAAAAAACCCTTTTTAGAAATGAAAAGAGCCATGAAGGAGAAAGCTCCTCTAATATCAAAGGCCCTACATAAATTAAACTCCTATATGATTGATAGGAGAAAACTATTAGATATAGATAAAAGTCACCTTGAAAAGGAATATCCTGTTGTGTTAGACGGATTGTTAAGAGAATTTGTAGAACAGTGGGAATACTATTTTGCATCTAATAAAAATTCTAAAGCTGACAAAAAACTAGGGGAACTCTATCTTAATGTATTGGCCTTTCTGAAACTAGGGGAATTATATGATGAAAGATATGTAACATATATTGAAAGAGAAAGTAAAGATATAAAAATTAAGATATTTTGTGTAGACCCTTCTAAATTATTAGAGCATGCTATAAAAAGGGGTAAAACAGCCATATTTTTTTCTGCTACCCTAACTCCCCTTGAATATTTTAGGAAAATACTAGGAGGTAGTGACGAGGACCTTATGTTAACTTTACCCTCACCATTTTCTCCAAGTCAATTTTCTCTATTAATTTCAAATAACATTTCTACTCGATTCAAGGATAGAGAAGAAAGTTACAAGGACATAGCTCAATATATTGAAGCAGTAGTAAATCAAAACATTGGTAACTATCTAATTTTCTTCCCTTCCTATGTATATTTGAAAAGAGTTTGTGAAGAATTTAAAGAAAGAAATCCTGAGGCGGCAATTTTAGAGCAAAGTGTTTCTATGGGTGAAGAAGAAAGAGAAATCTTTTTAAGAAAGTTTAAGCCTAATCCCTCAAAAACACTGTTGGGATTTGCAGTTTTAGGAGGACTTTTTTCAGAGGGAGTTGATTTTACAGAGGACCGTTTATCTGGGGCCATTATTATAGGTGTGGGGTTGCCGAAACTTTGCCTAGAAAATAATATTATTAGAGGATATTTTGATAATAAAAACTATCCTGGCTATAAATATGCTTATACATATCCTGGAATGAATAAGGTTTTGCAAGCAGCGGGACGAGTTATTCGAACTGAAAGGGATAGGGGGGTCATTTTATTAATAGATGATAGATTTACTTCCTACTCATATAAAAGAATTTTTCCAAGGGAATGGTATCATGGTATTCAAGTTTCTAGTGTAAAGCAGGTGAGAGAAAATCTTATATCTTTTTGGAAAAATGAATAAAGTATTGAGGCTTTATAGCTAAATATAAGTAAAGGTAAGCCCTAGGTATAGCTGAAAACTATACCTAGGGCTTATTTCTTTATCTTTTTTTCTAGGAATGGCCTGACAATCCTCAAATTTCAACCTTTAAGCCTTAAACTCAAGGGAGGCTTGGTAACTTTTACTCCATTAAAATAAAAAATTTTAAAATAAAAATAAGTATATTTTTATTTTAATGCATATATATAGAAAAGTGGAATACTTCACAATTATAGATGTGTGCCTAAGAAACTTAATAAACGAAAGCAGCCACTGAGGTTTCCTTTAGAGCGATTTATTGCATGAGCCTAAAGGATTCTCTGTGGATGCTGTAGTAAGTTAACATTCTCTATCACACATCTATATATAATTTATATTCTAAATTGGTTAGTTGGATAATTGAGATGTAGATTTTATAAATGTACTCTAAGGAAAAATAATTTTAAACTACTAAGATTAAGGGAGAGTTTGAGTTATGCAGAATAGAGTTGTTGATTATTTACCCCCTAGTTCCTTTGACCTATACCTATATCATCAGGGAACTAATTATAAGAGTTATAACTTTTTGGGTGCGCATTTAATAGAGCATAATGGCGTAAAGGGTGTAAGCTTCAACCTGTGGGCCCCCAATGCAAAACAAGTAAATATTGTGGGGGACTTTAATAGCTGGAGGGGAAGAGATTATCCCATGAAAAGAGTAAGCGACTTAGGGGTATGGAACATTTTTATCTCTGACCTGACCGAGGGAGAGCTATATAAGTATGAAATTTATACAGAGGATGGAACCACTATTCTAAAGGCAGACCCCTATGCCTTTTACTCAGAGGTTAGACCTAATACGGCATCAAGGATAGCCTCATTAAGTGGATATGAATGGAAGGATAAGAAATGGCAAGAGGATAAAAAAGTGGGATCTATATATGATTCTCCCATCAATATTTATGAAATTCACTTAGGGTCATGGAAAAGAAAGGAAGATGGGAGTTTTTATAACTATAGGGAGATGGCAGAGAATGTCATCGAATATGTCCTTGAAATGGGATATACCCATGTAGAAATACTCCCCATTAATGAGCATCCCTTTGATGGGTCATGGGGATACCAGATAACGGGATACTATTCTATTACAAGCAGATATGGCACTCCTAAGGATTTCATGTATTTTGTAGATAGATGTCACCAAAATGGTATAGGTGTAATTTTAGATTGGGTACCGGCTCATTTTTGTAAAGACGACCATGGACTATGGAAATTTGATGGAATGTCTCTTTATGAGTATAGTAATCCAGAAATGGGAGAAAACCTTGATTGGGGAACCGCTATATTCGATTATGGTAAAAAAGAGATAGTTAGCTTTTTAATATCTAATGCTATATTTTGGTTCGATGTATATCATATAGATGGACTT
>JAKSBP010000252.1 GCA_022361035.1 Clostridia bacterium | reverse complement strand
CGTGGGAAATTTTATGGTATTTGCTAAAAGCAAATAGACTTCATCTTTTTTACTATACGCTGCGACCTCTCGGTTTCAGCACGCCTCGAACTTCGGATTTCTCAAAAGCCTGTCATCTTGTAGACTTTGTCTACAATCTGAAAAAGCAGCCTATATGCTGCTTTTTTATATGTACTATTTATTTTCGCATACTTGGTTTGCAACCGTACAAGAAGTCTTACAAGCAGACTGACAAGAAGTTTGACACTCTCCACATCCACCCTTTGCTACAGATTTTCTAAGGGAACCAGAGCTCAATATTTTAATATGTTTCATCTTTAATTCTTACCTCCTATTTTATAAATACTACTCAATTATTATAGCATATAGACTTTATTAATGAAAGTAATTGTCATAGATTATTTTAAATTTACACCAATCATGCCTCCTATACCCCCAGAAAAGATTCCAATCATCCCTTTCATCATCACAAATTTATCTACTGAAAAATTCCTTATAAAAACCCAGCTTAAAAATATCACAAGTAATATATATATAGCTCCAGTTATCAACCCGTGAATTAGCCCCCGTTTTCTAAGCGTTCTTGCCGCCAGTAATCCACTAAATGCAATACTAAGTATAGTAATAATTGAACTAAAGGCCGGCATTATTGATTCTGAAACAGATGTATATGTAATTATGGCTGCTAATATTAACATAATAATTACTGTAATTATAAGTGAAGTAGCAATGCTCCTAAAATAAATAAATCTTGGCATTTTTTCTTTATTTTCATAATATTTGAGTTGAGCCATTTAATTACACCTCCACAAAGTATTATTTAGTAAAATATATGTGGAGAGAAATTATTTAGAACCCAGATTATCTATGAAAATCCCCGATATCTAGGAGTAAATTCCACTTCTAACAAAAGAGAATGGCTAAAAACCATTCTTCTTTACAATGAGCATTATTCTATTCTTGTTTGCTTCCTACAGCCCACTTAGAAACCTGGAGTTTAGTTTTATCGGCTCCAACTTCTATAGTCATTACTTCATCCTTAATACTTAATACCTTTCCATGTACCCCACCTATGGTTATAATGTTATCTCCAATCTGCAATTCACTTCTCATCTTTTGGATTTCTTTGTTCTTTTTCTGCTGAGGTCTAATTAACAAGAAGTAGAAAATACCAAAAAACACCACCATCATTATTAAACCTGAATATTGACCAGTCATTTATCTCTCTCCTCCTTATATCTAGTAATATTTACAAGTAACAAGTTATTATATTCAACGAAAATTTAAATTTTCCTTTATTTTTTTAATTGAGCAAGTTACATAATTACCATTTCAAAAAACTTACTACTGCATATAGTGTTGAAATCATCAAGGTCATACCACTGAAATATGCTCTATTCTAAATTTAAAAACTAAGAATGATATTCCCCTTTTAGCTCATGATATAAACCTTAAATAGAGGTTAAAAAGGTTCATAAAAATTGCTGGGAAGGAAACACCAGAGTCTACTTTCGTTTATTTATTTTTAATGACGTATATCTATATAGATTTTATTCCAACCCATAACCATACTTTTCAAGAAAGTTATTTTTAAAATTTAATAGCTTGTCATTTTGTATTGCTTCCCTTACCTTAGCCATTAACTTTAATAAAAAGTACAAATTGTGATATGAGAACAATCGAGAAGACAATATTTCATTAGCTTTAAATAGGTGCCTTAAATATGCTTTTGTGTAATTTTTACAAGTATAACAACTACATTCTGGGTCTAGGGGAGTAAAATCTTCAAAATACCTAGCCTGTTTTATGGTTATCCTTCCCCTACTAGTCATAGCAGTACCGTTTCTAGCAATTCTAGTTGGAAGAACACAATCAAACATATCTATCCCTCTAATTACACCTTCAAGAAGACAGTCTGGGCTTCCAACTCCCATCAAGTATCTTGGCTTCTCCTTAGGCATCAATGGGGCTGTATATTCAAGGACCTCATACATTAGGTCTTTAGGCTCCCCAACACTTAAACCACCAATTGCATAACCTGGAAAATCAAGTTCAATAATTTCTTTAGCGCTCTGTTCCCTTAGGTCCCTATACATTCCACCTTGAATAATCCCAAACAATCCTTGCCTGTCAATATTTTTATGGGCTTCCTTACATCTTTTAGCCCATCTAGTTGTTCTTTCTAGAGAGTTTTTTACATACTCCCTATCGGCAGGATATGGGGCACATTCATCAAAGACCATTATGATATCGGAACCCAATGCGTTTTGTATTTCCACAGCTTTTTCAGGGCTGATAAAGTGCTTAGAACCATCGAGATGGGACCTGAATTCTACACCTTCTTCAGTGATTTTTCTCAAATCTCCTAAACTAAACACTTGGAATCCTCCGCTATCGGTGAGGATAGGGCCATTCCAATTCATAAACCTATGAAGGCCTCCGGCTTTTTTCACCAATTCCTGACCTGGTCTAAGATACAAATGATAAGTATTACTTAGGATTATTTGTGATTCAATTTCCTTTAATTCTTCAGGTGTCATGGCCTTAACAGTGGCCTGGGTTCCTACAGGCATGAAAATGGGGGTTTCTATTATTCCATGTGGTGTATGTATTTTTCCAAGTCTTGCACCGGTTTCCTTACATTCCTTTATTAGTTCATATCTTATAGCCATATTTTTCCTCCTACCTGTCACTCAAAAAATATATCTAAACTATTAACATTGCATCACCAAAGCTAAAAAATCTATATCTTTCATTAACGGCTTCATTATAAGCATTCAATACATTTTCCTTGCCTGCAAGGGCACTTACAAGCATTATTAAAGTGGATTCTGGCAAATGAAAATTTGTCAAAAGTCCATCAATTACTTTAAATTCATAGCCGGGATAGATGAAAATATCCGTCCATCCATTTCCTTCTTTAATCAGGCCATCATTAGCCGCTACAGATTCTAAGGTCCTTGTTACTGTTGTACCTACAGAGACTATTCTACCACCATTGAACCTTGTGTTATTAATCATTTCCGATGCCTCTTTGCTAACAGTATAGAACTCAGAATGCATCTTATGCTCAAGTATATTATCGGTCTTTACAGGTCTAAATGTCCCAAGGCCTACATGTAAGGTTATATAAGCTATTTGTATGCCCTTATCTTCTATCTCCTTTAATAACTCCTCAGTAAAATGAAGGCCCGCCGTTGGGGCTGCCGCCGATCCACTATGCTTTGAATAAATTGTCTGGTATCTCTCTTTATTTTCAAGCTTTTCAGTGATATATGGAGGTAGGGGCATATTACCCAGTCTATCTAATACTTCCTCAAAGATTCCTTCATAGCAAAACTCTATTATCCTAGTACCCTCCTGAGCTAAATCTACTATTTCCCCAGTTAATTCTTTATTTTCACCAAAGAAAAATCTAGAGCCAATTTTAGCTCTTTTACCAGGCTTAACCAATGTTTCCCATCTATTCTTATCTATCCTCTTTAGAAGTAAAAACTCTACACTCGCCCCTGTATCCTTCATACCAAAAAGTCTTGCAGGAATTACCCTAGTATCATTTAATACTAGGCAGTCTCCCTTTCTGAGACAACTTAAGATATCTCTAAAAGTTTTATGTTCTATTTTTCCACCTGCTCTTTCAAGAATCATCAATCTAGATTTATCTCTTTCATTTAAGGGAACCTGTGCTATCAATTCCTCAGGCAAATCAAAATTAAAATCACTTGTCTTCATTGTCAAAACCCCTATTCTATTTCTATTCCAGTATAATAGTGCTTGAGTATGTCTTCATATGTATAACCTAATTCAGCCATTTTTTTTGCTCCCCACTGACTCATGCCTAACCCGTGACCCCAGCCCCTTCCACTAAATATGTACTTTGTAGGGGGCCCAGAAAATGTTTTATAATTGTCTCCATTAAATACGTGATAGGTTCCCTGGGATGAAGCCGTAATAGCTTTATCCCCAGATAATATATTAATCTTACTCAAGGGTTTTTTAGTAATGTTACTCATATCAGAACCCTTTATATAGCAGTCAACATCTGTACTTAAATCAAAACACATACTTTTAATATTATTGTAGCCTAACAATGCCCTTGTTTTCTCTTTTACTAAGGTTATTTCTTCAGACTCATCCCTTATTTTTAAGCTAAGTACTCGTCCATTTTTAGAATAATCCTGGGTATAAATATTTTTAATTTCTCCTATATTGATACCCTTAGAGTTCAATATATTTCTTAGTTCTAAAGGAGTATAAACCTTTGTCCAATTACTATTGGGTGCCCCTATAGAAAATTGATCCTCAACACCTTTTATATAGGGTAAAGATATACTCCAGATATTTTCACTGTCCTCCGTACGCCCACCACTGTTGGAATGGAAAAATGTACTTACTATTTTACCATTATAGGTTACTATCCTTCCAGAGGTTTCGTCAACTGCCCTATTACTTCTTGACTTTTCAACTTCATAACCTCCATAAACCTGGCAATCTACTGTATTACACAGGTTAAACCCATGTTTTTTATGCTTATTCATATTAGCAATTGTATAGTTTCTAGCTGCAACAGCCTGTGCCTTCAAAGCCTCTAAAGGCCAGCTACCAGACATTTCCTTTGGCAGAACACCGTATAAATATTCATCCATACCTAAATAATTTATAATTGTCATATCACTATCTGAAAACCTTCTAATTATTATCTCACCACGAAATTTATTTCCATCAACTGATATAGTATCATTTCCATCCTTATCAAGGAAGGGCCTAAAGTTATATTCCTTTTGCAGGCTATTATAAATAAACAGTACTTTTCCCCTCTTGTCTAGGACTACAACCCTTCCATTATTAGGTTTTACAACTTTTAATTTTTTATCATTAATTTTTTCAGTCCTATCTATAAATTCCTTAGCCTGTTCCTGGGATACAAACAATCCTGACCATACCTTCCAGCCCTTTTCGTAAACAGGATAGTATAAGGATTTATCTTCTAATGTATTTAAAAAGCCCTCCATTTCTCCCTTTGATGGAAAGGTATCTCCAACTTGTACATGATAAGGGCCAAATTCACCTTCACCAAGGTTTGTTTCAATATATGTGCTATTGAGTCTACTATAGTATCCATCCTTTCTTACTATAATATCTTCAATATCCATAAGGTTAAATAGATTATAGAATCTATTCTCTTCATAATAACCAAATTCAAATCCACTTGAAGAATGTAAGCTTACTAAAGCAGCAGATTGTTCCCCATGCCTAAGTCCAATTTTAATCATACTTGGGATATTTGTTCTATTGCTCCCCCAACTAATATCGATGCCTAAAAGCAATATTATTATTAAACTAAATAAAATGTAAGATTTTTTTCTCATTTTACCTCCTTTTAATTAAAGAATGCTTATATAATTAAAATTTAATCTCACCTGTTCCATATAGCAGAGTGACTAACAAACTTAATAAACGAAAGCATACTCTGAGGTTTCCTTTTGAGCGATTTTTTATGAATCTGTTTTACCTTCTATTATCTATTTAAAAATAGATTTATAGCATGAGCCTAAAGGATTCTCAGTGGCTGCTGTAGTAAGTTAACATTCTCAATCACTCATCTATAGTTAATCATCTTCTCAAAAACAGATTAGCTATAACCGTCAATAAAATACTAATTATAATACTTGTCAATATGGGAAAATAGAATGTAACATTACCCTTTTTTATAAATATATCTCCCGGTAGGCGACCAATTCCAATTCTACTGCCAAAGGTAATTACTATACCCACTACTATAAGGATAATCCCAAGGGATATAATTAATCTTCCAATAGATTCCACATTGTCACCCCTTCATCTTTTTGATGATAGTCCACGCCCAAATGTTCATAGGCCTTTCTGGTTACTATCCTACCCCTAGGAGTTCTTTTAATAAAACCTAATTGAAGTAAAAATGGTTCAATTACATCCTCTACAGTATTTTTCTCTTCCCCTGTGGATGCCGACAGGGTATCTAATCCAACGGGACCTCCATCAAACTTTTCTATCATTGAGGTAAGTATTCTTCTATCAACCTCATCCAGCCCTAGATCATCGACTTCCAACAATTTTAATGCTTTCTTTGCTATTTCGAGGTCTATACAACCATCTCCAACCACTTGGGCAAAATCCCTTACTCTCTTTAATAAACGGTTAACAATCCTAGGTGTTCCTCTACTCCGTTTTGCTATTTCATAGGCCGCCTTATTATCAATAGGAACATTAAGGAGCTGGGCAGACCTTAATACAATAGTCCTCAAATCGTCGTCACTATATAAATCTAGCTTACATATAACACCAAATCTATCCCTTAAGGGAGATGTCAACATCCCAGCCCTTGTGGTGGCTCCAATTAGAGTAAACTTAGGAAGGTCTATCCTCACTGATCTAGCACTTGGTCCCTTACCTATAATAATATCCAAGGCATAATCCTCCATGGAAGGATAGAGAACTTCTTCAACACTGCGGCTAAGCCTGTGAATTTCATCAATAAATAGTACATCATTTTCCATAAGGTTTGTCAATATAGCTGCTAAGTCTCCAGGTCGTTCTATTGCTGGACCCGATGTTATTCTAATATTCACACCCATTTCGTTAGCAATTATATTGGAAAGGGTAGTCTTTCCAAGGCCCGGTGGCCCATATAAAAGTACATGATCTAGGGCCTCATTTCTCATTTTTGCAGCATCAATAAATATTTTCATTTTATTTTTAACCTTGTTCTGACCGATATATTCCTTTAAGGTTTTAGGTCTTAAACTACCTTCAGCCTCATTATCATCTTCCTTTAAAGTCGGTGTTACTATTCTATCATCATCGAAGCCATTACTCATTTGAATCAATCATCCTTCCTATCTTACTAACAACCTAAGTGCCTGCTTAATCTTTTCCTCAATTGATAAATTAGTGTCTATTTTTTTGAGTACTTTTTGTGCTTCAACTATACTATAACCTAATGCAAGAAGAGCTTCAATAGCTTCATTATTTTCATCATTCATAAATCCTATATTTGTTTCAAGGTTAACAGCCTCTAAAGTTTTAAATTCTTCAGCCTTATTAACCTTATCCTTTAATTCTAAAATAATTCTTTGAGCAGTTTTTTTCCCTATTCCCGGTGCCCTAGTCAAACTATTTACATCACCTGTAATTAAAACATTAACTAGTTCAGTATAGGCAATAGAAGATAGTATTCCCAAGGCAACCTTAGTTCCTACCCCCTTAACGGTCCTCAGTAGGTCAAATACTTTTAATTCCGCCCTTGAACTAAACCCACAAAGTCTTATATCATCTTCTCTAACAATCATCTGAGTATATACTACAGCACTATCGGCTTTCCCATTTAAGTCGGAAGTGGTGTATGCTGAAGTATATACCTTATAACCTATGGAATTATTCTCCACTACTAAATAATCTTCACCAATGTATTCTATTTTTCCCTTTATGAAATCAATCAATTTATTCACCCCGTTAAAAAATATTTTCAGTTTTAGATGTGTAATCAAGAATATTAACTTACTTCAGCATCCACTGAGAATCCTTTAGACCCATGCTATAAATCTATTCTCAAATAGATAACAATAGGTAAAACTTTATAGCTTAAAGATATTACCCATTCTCCCAGTATGGGCATGACAAATGGCAACTGCTAAGGCATCGGCCACGTCGTCGGGCTTTGGTATGGATTTTAAGTTTAAAAAATTTTTTACCATTATCTGTACCTGCTTCTTCTCAGCCCTTCCATAACCAACCACTCCCTGTTTTACTTGAAGGGGAGTATATTCATAGATATCTAAATTTTTCCTAGCTGCTGCTAGAATTGCTACTCCTCTAGCTTGTCCAACAATTATTGCGGTTTTGGCGTTTTTATTAAAGAATATCTCTTCAATGGCAAGGGCATCAGGCTTATACATATCTAAAATCTTCACTAATTCTTCATAAATCTTCTTTAATCTATTAGGAGTGCTTTCCTTAGAGTCGGTCAAAATAGCACCATAGTCTAATGTTTTAAAGGAGTTCCCACTATATTCTACTACACCATATCCAAGTATTGCAATTCCTGGGTCAATTCCTAAAATAATCATATTATAGTCCTCCATAAATATTATCGATACAAACATATATTCGATATAAAGCCAATTAATCCTTCAATAAATAATAAAAAAAATAGTGTACTAAATTGTACACCTAGCTACTATAATCTTCTATTACGCTGTATACTTCCTCTAAGCTCTTCAAGAAAATTCCCTTATCTAGCTTTTTCTTATCTATCTCACTTAGAGTAGAAATAGAAATTTCTGTTTTTTCATATAATTCCTTTTCACCAGCTTCATTAATCTTATAAATAGCTATATATCCATCCATATTTTGGATAATAAAATGATTTGGTTGATAGCCATCAATCTGTTTAAATAAAGAAGCTGATTCTACCGAAATACTCCGAAGAGACCAATCGCTATAATTATTTTCAATATATTCCCTAAATTCATTCAAAGTAGCTCCTGACATAGTAATTGGTATCCTAGTTTTTTTAGTATCTACCCCACCTGTTTTTACATAGTAAGTATTAAAAACGATTTGAGAATCCACCTTTAATTTGTTGCCTCTTTCTAAAATATCACCTTTTCCTATCTCATCATCTTCTTTTTTTGAATCCTCTACTACTTTATTTTCATTAACCTTTCTTACATCCTTTTCATTATTATCGGCTAATTCACTGATATTATCTGGTTTATTTAGAGGTTTATTATTTGATATGTATCCATAGGTAAATCCAACTAAAAGAAGCAACAGGCATATGGCAAATACTATTCTCCCCTTCTTCCTTTTTCTTCTATAAAGCACTAAAAACTCCTCCTTTTCCTCCAAATTATATTTATAGGCAATCTTCCTTATTAGTAAAATTTAAGTTTAAGCTATCTAGTATTTTAGCCATTCTACAACATTTTATACAAAATTTGAATAATCTATATATAGCACCTTCATAAATCCATCCTTTAATTTTGTAAATGGTCATACTTTAAGGATATTAAAAAAAGTAAAATACAAGAAATTTATTACCTTTTTACAGGAAAATATCTAAAAAATTTTCATAAATCCATTCTTTTTTCGACATTCCCCTATAATCCTATTGACATTTATTGTCGGTTTTAGTAAAATGAAAATATAATATGTTTATAATACGCACATAAATTGTTTTGAACCTTCTTGGTTCGTTTTTCTTTTTTTTGGTTTTTAATCTGAATTTCCCAAATAAAAAGGGAATTTCTCAGAATGACGAATCTCTGTGTTATTTAAAATTATAGGGAGCTGGCTAGTATTTATGTACTAGCCAGCTCCCTATAATTTTAAAGCCTTAAACTTCATTCCAAAACACCCCTAAGCTCAGCTTATAGGATGATTTTATGAGACAGCTCTTTTTTATTTATTCAGCAATAATCCCTTAATAGCCTTTGCAATCAATTCATCAGAAACATTATTTAGTTGGTCATCTTCCTTACTTTTTTTCTCTAAAATATGAATCAAATCCTCTTTAACCCCAGCCTTTTTCACATCGGGAGTCTTCTTGTTTTTTTTAGAAGCCATGTTAGTCTACCCCTTTCTATTTTTGGTTTAAAATCTTTTCCACCTCATTAATTAATAAGTCTTTTCTATTTAAAGATGGATTATCTAAAACTATATCTAGAAGCCTATTCAAAATACTACCTATCTCTTTACCTTTTCCTACACCATATTTCATTAATTCATGACCATTTATGTCTAACTCCTTAACAGTTAATGGTTGCTTCTCCTTTAATATTTTTTCACATAAATCCTTAGCTTTATTAATGTTACTAAAATTACAGGTTAATTTACTTCCCTGAATATGGGCTATTTGCAGCTTGAATAAATTATCAATATTTTCGATACCAACCCTATTTATCAGTTCCTTAATATCCCTTGCTGTAACATTGTCATAATTCAGCCCATGTTCTGCAACTAGTTTTTTAACTGATTCTATCGTTTTATTATCATATTTAAGCCTCTTTAATATAGCTTCTACCATGTCCATAGACTTAATATGAAGATTATCTATATTATCTTTATGAACTGAAGAAAGCTGAAACTTTCCAACATCGTGGAGTAAAGCTCCTAATCTTAATAGAAGATTTCCTTCAGTATTATCTAAAACATCCATTATATGATTAAATACATCCTTGCCATGATGGTCATTCCTGTACCTATATTTTACACATTGCTGTAGCTCTGGAATAATATATTTTAATAATCCACTTTCACTTAATAATAGGAATCCTTTGGAGGGATTCTCTGATAACAAAATTTTATTAATCTCTTCCCTAACCCTTTCCTTACTTATGTGTGTAATATTTTTTGATAGAACCTTAATACCTTCAAAGGTCTTTGTCTCGATTTCATAACCTAATTGTGCAGCAAATCTTATGGCCCTTAACATGCGTAAATAGTCCTCATCGAATCTATTAAGGGGATTACCAATACATCTTATTTTTCTATTAAGTATATCTGACATTCCCTTATATAAATCAATTAATCCATCTCGATTATTATAGGCTATGGCATTTATTGTAAAGTCTCTACGTGCCAAATCCTCTTTTAAATTCTTAGTAAACCTTATTTCTTCTGGACGCCTACCATCAATATACCTTTCCTCAATTCTATAGGTAGTTATCTCAAAATTTTTATCACCTATTACTATTGTTAGAGTTCCATGCTTAAGCCCAGTAGGTATTACTTTAAGCTGAGTAAAAATATTCAACATCTCATGGGGTTTAGCACTGGTACATATATCCCAATCATTTGGATCTCTGCCTAAAACACTATCCCTAACGCATCCACCAACTATATAGCCTTCAAATTTATTAAGGTATAATAATTCTAGAATCCTATTAACTTCCTTAGGAATCTGTACCTTCATTTCAATGCCTCCGATCTAATTCCATAGCTAATTCTTACAATTTCTTCATATCTACTTTAAAGAAAACCCCTAGGCTTTAAAAGTCCATTTAAAGTCTTCATCATACTTATCGGCTAAAATTATTTTAGCTATTAGAATGAATTCTTTATTTATTTCTTGAGTTTTTGATAGAAAATTGATTTTTATGTATGAATTATAGATATACGCCATTAAAAATTAATAAATTTTAAGTTAGCATTACTATATTATAGCATAAGCAGGTATTAATCTAAAATCAACGAAAATGAAAAACTCCAATACAGGATATCTATTAAAATTACTTTTTTATTTTACTCCATTGGATAGATATTCAAATCTTCCTTCTAGAAATGAATTACAATAAAAAATATAACCATCCACTGTATTTTCATACATTGAATGGTTATATCTAGATTTCTAACTTTATATATTTTATCCTGCTATGTGATAACCACAATCAACATGGATATTTTCACCGGTAACTCCTGTTCCAAGTTCACTACATAAAAATAATGCAACATTTGCTACTTCCTCGGTTTTAACTAATCTCTTCATTGGAGAAGCATCTTCAAACACCTTTAACATACTGGAAAAGTCCCTAATACCCTTAGCGGATGTGGTCTTAATTGGTCCAGCAGAAATAGAGTTTACAGTAATGTTTTCAGGGCCTAAATCTACAGCCAAATACCTTACACTTGCTTCCAATGCTGCCTTTGCCACACCCATTACATTATAGTTTTTAACTGCTCTTTCTGCCCCAAGATAGGATAGGGTGATTATTCCTCCACCTTCATTCATAAGAGGTTTAGCATGTTTAGAAACCGCAACCAATGAATATGAACTAATATTTTGTGCCGTCATATAGCCTTCCCTAGATGTATCATAATAATATCCTTGAAGTTCATCCTTATCAGCAAAGGCTATGCTATGTACAACACCATGAAGAACTCCTACTTTTTCCTTCAGTTCTTCAAAGGCTCTTTCAATATCTTCATCCCTTGAAACATCGCATGAAATCAGTGCTGGATTTTCAATGCCTTCTTCCATTAAAAACTTTTCAAGGTTAGCCCTACTTTTTTCACCAAAATAGGTATATGCAATATTAGCATCCTCTTTTATAAACCTTTGTGCAATCCCCCAAGCTATACTCCACTTATTGGCTACCCCCATAACCAAAATGTTCTTATCTCTAAGCAATTTCCCCATGTCACTTCCTCCTTAAGTAAGTTAAGATACAAGTAAATTATACAATATTCGATTTTAAAACTCAAGAATAAACTTTTAACCCAATATTTCCCTTATTTCTTGTAAAATATAGTCTAAATCTTCCCTAGTAACGTCATTATTAGTTACAAATCTATATTCTCCATCCTCTTTACCGTTGATTTTTATATTTCTTTTTAACATCTCCATAATGAATCGTTTTTCTTTAATAACACTGCTTCCCATCTCAAAAAAAACCATATTTATGTCATTCCTATCAAATTTAACTTCTACTCCCTCAAATTTTGATAGCTCTACAGCAAGATATTTTGAATTTTCATGGTCTATGTCTAATCTATCCACCATTTTTTCCAGGGCTACAATTCCAGCAGCAGCAATAACCCCCACCTGCCTTAATCCTCCACCCATAAGCTTCCTATTCTTTCTAGCCCTTTTAATAAACTCCCTACTCCCAGCAAGTATAGAACCTATAGGTGCACATAAGCCCTTTGATAAACAAAACATAACACTATCACAATTTCTTGTTATTTCCTTTACATCTACATTTAAGGCCCTTGCTGCGTTGAAAACCCTTGCACCATCTAAATGGACAGGTATATTATTTACATCTGCTATGGCCTTGATTTCTTTCATATTTTGAATATCTATCACAGCTCCACAGGAATGGGCATTTTCAACACATATCAAGCCAGTGTTTGGAAAATGAATATCCTCATCCCTTATAGCCCTCTCTACATCCCTTGGATTCATCTTACCATTGCTTCCTTTAATGCCTCTAATTTGTACCCCTGCAATTAAAGCCGAAGCCCCTACTTCATGTATAATGATATGAGAATCATTTTCTAGTATTATTTCATCCCCTCTTCTAGTGTGAGTCAATATAGCTAACTGATTTCCAAAGGTTCCACTGGGAACAAATAAAGCATCTTCTTTACCAACAATACGGGCTGCTATTTCTTCTAGTTTGCTTACAGTAGGATCATCACCATATACATCATCTCCAACTTCAGCATTGGCAATTGCTTCTCTCATTTCCTTTGTAGGCATAGTGACTGTATCACTACGTAAATCGATTATTTTCATTTCTACGTCCTCCTAAATAAAAGTAAAGTGAAGCAAACTATTCTTTGCTTCCATATATTTTTATCTATTAATTTACTTAAAATAATTATATAATTATTTATATATCTTGTATAGGAGGATAAAATGGGAAATATTATAATTTCGAAGCTCATGATTATAATAATATTAGTCTTAATCTATTTTGTTATTGCAAAATCTATAGTCTTTCTGCTGCCCTTTATTATAGGATGGTTAATTTCTATAATTATTGAGCCAATGGTTAGACTTTTAAATAAAAAATTTAAAATATATAGAGGAGTATCCTCTTTTATATCTATTATAACCTTCGTTGTAATAGGAGGACTACTTATTTCCTCTTTGGGAGGATTATTAATATCGGAATTAACAAAGCTTTCAGATAAGTTCCCCGACATCACCCTTAGAACTAAGGATTTTATCACGTACTTGGATGAAATTTTTCGATTATTTTATATAAGCATATTTCCAAACGTAGCTAATTCGATTTCAGATACTTTATACAATTTTCTAAATTCACTGGCAAAGTATATTGGCGTTCTAGCAACTTCATCTATAAATGTTGTAACGGCAATACCAAATTTTCTCCTATTCGTTTTGTTTACTCTACTTTCAGCCTTCTTCATCTCAAAGGATAAAGAGAAAATTTACAAATTTATAAGGGTTCGTATTCCCGATAAAATATACAAAAGTAAGAAATTAAAAATACTGAAGGAAGATTTAATCCTTGCTCTTTTAGGATACTTAAAAGCCCAACTAATACTGATGACAATAACCTTTATTCAAAGTGCCATTGGCTTGACATTAATAGGAGTAAATTATGCAATACTGATTGCATTTATAATAAGTTTTGTGGACGCTCTACCAGTGTTAGGCTCAGGTTCTATCTATATACCATGGATAATAGTAAAGCTTTTAACTAAAGATTATAATACAGCAATATTTTTACTGGTCCTATATTTGATAATTACAATTGTAAGGCAAACCCTAGAACCTAAAATACTGAGTTCACAAATTGGCCTCTATCCATTAGTTACCTTGATTTCCATTTACCTTGGAATTAGGATATTTGGTTTTATTGGAATTATCTTAGGTCCAATTATTGTGATTTCTGTCTTAGCTCTCCAAAAAGTAGGAGTGTTGCCAACTTGGAAGGAAGAAAGTGATATTGAAAAATAAATTATTTTTATGTATTTTTATGAAATGTTCGTTTTATAACGAACATTTTTGCTTGTTTTCATTTATTAACCCATTGCAATATTTTTTTAAAGACCTTGTTTTTTCTCATGAAAACGTTACCTATTTTTTATATTAAACTTTACAATTATAATATTTATGCTATAATTGTTCATAATATTTAAAATCTAGGAAAAGAGGTGCAATAATGGATAAACTTTTATATTTTATTTCTCCAGAAAATAATGACCCTGAGAAATTAAAATCCTTACTTGAAAACCATAAGGAAATTAAATTTGTTTCCTTAGTTGCTGTTGACCTCGGCAACAATAATACTGACGAAAAAATTCCTATTAGTATAATGCTTGAAGATATTGAAGGTTTTTTGAAAAATGGTGTTCAAACCGATGGGTCAAGTGTTTATTTACCTGAAATAGCAGAACTGAACGATGCAAAGGTAGACATTATTCCTGACTTAAATGTTAAATGGTTTATTGACTACAATTATAGCTTCATCGACCCTGAAACTAATCTACCTGTCGGTACCCTACTTATACCATCATTTCTAGAGCATAGTGGCAAATTTGTGGGCTCTCGCTCAGTTCTAAAATCTGCTGTAGATGCTTTTAAAAAAGAAGTTGTAAATCTTTTTGATAACAAGTCACTTCTAGATGAATTTAATATTAATTCAAAAGATGAGATTAATGAAGTTTTACTTACCACTGCTACAGAGCTTGAATTCTGGGTTCAAACTCCTGGAGATAAAGCTGATTTTGAACATTTATCTACCTCCCAGATTCTCAAGGAACAATACTGGAAACGTACTGTTGGTCCTGTTCGTAGTGCTCTGGAGAAATCATTGATGATTCTAGATAATTACGATTATGAAGCAGAAATGGGTCATAAAGAGGTTGGAGGAATACCCTCATCCCTTACTAAGGATGGTAAGTTTACCCATATAATGGAGCAGCTCGAAATCGACTGGAAATACAGCACAGCAATGCAAACAGCCGATAATGAATTGTTTGCTAAGGATTTAATCAAAGAAACCTTCGTTAGTCACGGACTTGACGTTACGTTTTTGGCGAAACCAATTGAAGGGGTTGCAGGAAGCGGTGAACATACCCACGTGGGAGTAGCGGTAAAATTAAAGGATGGTTCCATTCGTAACCTATTTACACCATCGGATATGTCTAAATACTTTATGAGTTCAATCGGATGGGGAGCTATAATGGGACTTCTTAAAAACTACGAAGTTGTAAATCCATTTATTACATCTACGAATGATGGTCTTAATAGATTGAAGCCAGGATTTGAAGCCCCCGTATGTATCGTTTCGTCTATTGGTCATCAAGTTGAAGTACCTTCAAGAAATCGTACCATTTTGGCTGGTTTAATTAGAGATTTTAATAATCCTCTAGCTACTAGATTTGAAGTAAGGGTTCCCAATCCTACTACTAATACTTATTTAGCCACTGCTGCAATTTACCAAACTATGTTAGACGGAATCAAGGTAGTTACCGAATCTGGTAAGTCCAATAATGACCTTGAAAAAGAATTTTCAAAGGCTGCCGGTGAAGAGGGTTTCTATCTTGAAAAGGATAGGGCCTATAGAAGTGAATACGACGTTTTCGAGCACTATACTGAAGAAGAAAGAAATAAGTTATTTGGTATTCCCCCTGCTACGGTTTGGGAAAATATATGCAATATAGATAAATATCCTGAAAAGCTCAAAACTTTGATAGATAACGATGTTTTCACAGAAAAAATTATTGCTTCCTTCAAGACTAGCATACTTATGCAATGGACTGCTGAGCTAAAAAATAGGATTATTCCTTCTAATATAGATTTGGTTAGACAATTCAAGAAGATTCACGATATGGACTACGCCACTGACCTAGATGTAGTTAACTGGGAGAAGGTGAACCGCCTCAGATACTATCTTATGAAGGACAGCTTAAATCAAAAATCCCTATTTACAAGAATAAGAGAAGGTATTAATAATGAAGAATACGACATAGTATCAGATTTACAAATAGAGATGAGTGAAAAAGTTATACTGTTAAAAAAATTATATGCAAATTATAAGAGAAACCTTTTTGAAACCTGTTAATTTTAAAAACTTAATTACTGTTAAAAACTCAAGAACCCAAGATGTTGGTTCTTGAGTTTTTTTTGTAGTCTTTGCATATAAAACACTTAACATGAAAAAAATATAGCATAGAAATCAGTTGTTTCAAAGCCATATAATTGAGGTGAGCTAATGGATTTAAATAATATTAAGGGGCTACAAAATTTTAGCATTGAAAAAATCAACCTAGGAATTCGTCCTTTTATCTCTTCCATTATTATCCTCATATTAGCCTTTGCCTTAATAAAACTAGTAATGTTTATAACTAAAAAAATCATTGAGATCACAAACTTTAACGAACAAAGGGAAAAAACCTTAAAAAGCGTTGTAGATTCTGTAGCTGCTTACTTTATAATGGCCTTTGCAGTCTTAACTATTTTGAGCGAATTTGGATTAGTGAAAAAGGCTACAATCCTTACAGGTGCCGGTATTTTCACTGTAGTAGCCGGACTAGGAGCTCAAAATTTGATAAAAGATATTATTAGTGGATTTTTTATTCTCTTTGAAAGGCAAATGAGGGTAGGAGATTTCGTTGCTATTAACGAAAAATACTTTGGAACAGTTGAAGAAATTGGGCTCAGAGCCACTGCCATAAGGGAATGGTCTTTGACAAAACTATATATTCCTAATGGGGAAATTAAAACCTTAAAAAATTACTATAAGGAAAAATCAAGGGTTATTATAGAAACTATTGTACCCTTTGAAGAAAATCATGACGAAATTGAAAAGGCATTAAAGGAAGTATGCAGCATAATTAACGAAAAATATGAGGACAGATTATATAAAATTGGAAATGCAAATTATTCAGAGTTTAACTTAATTGGAGTAATATCCTTTAGTGGAATAGACGGTGGTGCAAAATACATAATTACAGGAGTTGTTAATCCACGTCATAGGTGGTTTTTGAGAAACAGAATCTATGAAACTATACTGAGGGTCTTTAATGAAAAGAACTTAAAGATTGGTTATCCTAAAATATGGCATGAGAAAAAGGGTCCTAGATATTAAATAAAGTATTTGATAAACCTTTATTAGTTATCAGTTCTTTACTTTTAGGATTTACATGTAATAGTACTAGGAAAAAGTATATCTAATAAAGCTTCTTTTCCATATAGCTAAGGTCAAAACTGAAGAAGAATTTATTAAATTAGATAATTAAAAAATCTAGGAATCAAATTCTTTAAAACCTAGATTTATAGACTGCTATAATATTATAAAAAAAGGGGACAACAAAACAAGATATAGTAGGTATTTTTATCTTTACCCTTGACAAAGTAAATAATTCAATGACTATAAACTAATTTAAAAACTGCCATTTTCTAAACAGACAACTTATCTAAGGGTTATACAAAATAGAAAAATCTAGCTTGGAAGGCTAGATTAGTATTCTGTAAATTTAGATAATACTAAAAACTAATCTTCCCTCCGAAGATATTGCTTAACGATGTTAACATAGGCAGGTTTCCTGACTTACACATCAACCTAATCCCTCACCTTCCCATTCAGCACTCAACACCATCAACATTTGAATAAAATATCCTTAAATTAATAGCACTGAGTACTGGACAGTGGCTTTATGAGGTTTCGTCTGTGTTTACAGTAGCGGGGGCTGTGACGGATTTTCACCGCACTTCCCTTTTACCCTCTTATGAGGCACCTACATCTCTATTTTGCTGTCCATTATAATAATTATATACTAATACTTATAAAATTTCAATAAGCTTTCTTTAATATAGATATGTGATAGAGGAAGTTAACTTACTTCAGCAGCCACTGAGAATCCTTTAGGCTCATGCTATAAATCTGTTTATAGATAGGTAATAGGAAGGTAAAACAGATTCATAAAAGAGTCTCTGATGAAGAGTTAAAAGGAAGACTCTTTTGAAACACATATACGGAAATTATATATATCTATATTTTTATAAAGTCTATAATTCCCTATGTGTTATAAAAATCGCTCTAAAGGAAACCTCAGTGCCTGCTTTCGTTTATTAAGTTTGTAACTCACACATTTATATCAAATGTGAGACTAGAAAATTAACATATTATAAAGATTCTCTAGTTTAAATCCAAAGTGAATTCTTTAAAATAAATTAAAGTTAATTTCAATATAGTATATGAGCACTCCAAGAATAATCGCTGGTATAGTGGTTATGATAGTTGCCCAAAGGGAAGACTTCCTATCCATAGCTAAAAGAGGAAATAAAGCATCTCCATCTTGAGAAATTGCATTGGCTAAAAGTGCTGCAAAGGGCACTGTTCCTCTAGTAAATAATGTTACAAAGATTACTTGTGGTCCACAGCCTGGAATAATTCCTATTAACGCTCCAACAATAACTGCTGCTAGCCCTGCTGATGTCATGACTTCAGTCATTATTGCCTCACCAGCACCGTAATTTCCTGCCCCCAATCCAAACACACTAAACTCATAGATTAAATAGGCTACGTAAACCCAAGTCGATACAAAGGCAGTCTCCTGGGCACTGTGAATAAGGGTTTCTTTAAGGGACATAGCCTTTAACTCTGCTTCTTCATGGGTTTCGTCTTGAAGGAACTTTTTACCCATAATCATTAAGATTATTGAAAATAAAGTGCCTCCTATACCGATTATTGTACCTAAACCGGGAATGAATAGACTATTTACATCCACTTGGAATAGTAAAGCTATACCTAGTATAAGTCCTATGGATATTACAATCCAATAAAAAGTAAATCCCCTATGGGTAAATTTATAACCTAATGAATTATGATCCTGATGGCCCTTAGCCCTATGGTGTAGGGCCAAATCAATTTCGTCTCCCTCATCATGTCCGATATGGGATATAAGGTCATCCTTACAAACATCTATATTTTTACATTCGTAATTTTGTGTCATATGGTCTACACTTCTATGTATCTCCTCTAATTTCTCCTTAGATATTTTTTTCATATTAGATACTAATTTATCTCCAACCTTAAAGTAATCTACAATATAGCCTGTTATTACAGCTGCAACAAAAGAAAGCACACTAACCAATATATAATGAAAGGGCATAGTAGAAATTAACACAAAAGCAGCATCTCCCATAGTTGCAACAAGTGTTGCAACTATTGTACCAAAGCTTACCTTTCCCTTAACAAATAGAGGCATAATAAATATTGCGCCTCCACATCCAGGGGTAAGACCTAAAAGAGCCCCTAAAACCGGCTGCAATTTCTTTGACTGCTCTATCTTTCTAACAAATGCACCTGAATTCTTATAATCAATATATCCAAATAAAAGTAATACAGCACCAACGAATACTCCTACTTGTAAAAATGAGTTTTCTGCACTTGATAATATTATTTCAATAATGTCTTTAAACATCTCAAACCTCCTTAATATAGATGTGTGATTGAGAAAGTTAATTTACGTCAGCAGCCACTGAGAATCCTTTAGGCTCATGCTATAAATCTGTTTATAGATAGATAATAGAATGTAAAACAGATTCATAAAAGAGTCTCTGATGAAGATTTTATAAGGAAGACTCTTTTGAAACACATATACGGAAATTATAAATATATCTATTTTTAAAAGGTCTATAATTTCCTATGTGTTATAAAAATCGATCTAAAGGAAACCTCAGTGCCTGCTTTCGTTTATTAAGTTTGTGACTCACACATCTATAATATTTAACATATATAAAGATACCCTCCTTCCCATTCTTTCAAACATTCTTTAGCCAAATAAAAAAGCGACAAAAAAGGTCGCTTTCTTTAAAGCTCATGGAGTATTTTGACTATTTTACCTCTATTATTTATGGGCTCCATGCATGTAAAGTTCTTACAAATATATGCCGTAGTTTTTTCTTCTAGCATTTTATAGTCTTTAAGTTTATTGTGGATTTCTTCCCCTCTATTTATATCCATATCGATAAATATTTTAGTTGTAAATGGAAGAAACTTATTATCTATTACCTTTCTTATTTCTCCATATTCCCTATCACTACTTCTTCCAACTAAAACAATTTTGTCATTTATTCTACTACGGCTTTCCAGGGCTATAAGCATGAAGGAATATGATATTGGGCTTAAATTCATACTCCCACCAAAAATTTCAAATTGCTTATCAATTACTTCATCTAACTTTTTATCTTCTAAAATTTGTGAAAGCCTTATAAGGTTATATGTGGCCACGGAATTTCCCGATGGAATAGCACCGTCATATATTTCCTTTGGCCTTATTATTAATTCTTCACTATCCCTACCATATAGAAAAAATCCTCCCCTGCTATCATCTAGAAATAAGTCTAGCATTTTTTCATTTAACTCTTCTGCTCTATTAAAATATTTGGTATTACCTGTTGTTTCAAATAGTTCAATTAGAGCCCAGATTATGAATGCATAATCATCAAGGTATGCTAGAAATTTCGATTGACCTTCTCTGTACCTTGCCAGAAGTCTTCCATCCATCCTAATCAATTTATCCTCTATAAATTCTATAGCCCTTTCAGCGGCCTGGGTATAGGCTTTGTCTTCAAATATTCTTCCCGCCATGGCGAAGGCAGCTATCATCAATCCATTCCAGGAAGTAAGGATTTTATCATCCTTATATGGATGAACTCTCTTTTCCCTATAGTCAAATAACTTAACTCTACACATTTCTAACCTATTTTTAAAATTAATATCTTCTATTTCAATGGAATTTTTATTTTCAATCAGATTTGGTATACTTTTACCTTCAAAATTACCATTTTCAGTTATATCATAGTATTCACAGAATAGCCCTCCATCGTCTTTCCCCAGCACCTCCAATACTTCACCGGGAGACCATACATAAAATTTCCCCTCTTCTCCCTCTGAATCAGCATCTTCTGCTGTAAAAAATCCCCCTTCTCCAGAGGTCATATCCCTAAGAATATAAGTAAAAATATCCCTAGCAATATCGCCATATTTCTCCTTCTTCGTTACTAAAAAAAGCTCTAGGTATGCTATCCCAAGTAATGCATTATCATATAGCATTTTTTCAAAATGAGGTACAAGCCACTTCTTATCTGTAGAATACCTTGCAAAGCCAAATCCTACATGGTCAAATATTCCGCCTCTATACATGCTTTCAAGGGTTTGTTCTACTATTTGTAAAGATTCCCTTGCTCCAGTGTATTTCCAATATCTAAGGAGAAACAGTAAGTTGTGAGGGGTAGGAAACTTAGGCTCTGCTCCAAATCCTCCATAGGCCCCATCGAAGCTTCTCTTATAATACTCAAAGGCCCTGTCAAATATATCCTTATCAATTTCTTCTATTTCAAAACTTTCACTATTCTCTTTAACTACACTATATATTTTTTCAGTTGATTCTATTATCTCATCCTTGTTTGCCTTCCATTTTCCTGCTATATAGATTAGTATTTCAGTAAGACCGGGCCTTCCATACTTAGTCCTTTTAGGGAAGTATGTTCCTGCATAGAAGGGCTTCTTATCCGGTGTCATCAATATTGTCAGGGGCCATCCTCCATGTCCCGTTATGGCTTGGCATACATTCATATAAATGGAATCGATATCTGGCCTTTCTTCTCTGTCTACTTTAATAGATATAAAATCCCTATTTAAAACTTCAGCTACCACATCATCTTCAAAGGACTCTCTCTCCATTACATGGCACCAATGGCAAGTTCTTTGAATACAGGTCAGCTATAGCCAATAGACAGGAAGATAGGTTTATCTTCTGACTTAGCTTTCTGAAAAGCTTCATCACTCCAAGGAAACCAGTTTACAGGGTTATAAGCATGTTGAAGAAGGTATGGGGATTTCTCATGAATTACTCTATTGGCTTTATTATTAGTTGACATGTTGGCATCACCTACCTTTATATAAAAGGACTAATTGTTTATTAACAATATATTTTTTTAGTATCTCTTTTTTTTACTATAAAATACATACTTCTCTCATTTTATAATAAAAACTTTACACCATAGTAAGTGAAAAAACAAACGCTACTCTTATCTTGAAGCGATTAAATCTCCGATGGCAAGGACTATGGGAATGATTAGGTAGACCATCCAGCCAGGATGCCACATTCCTTTAAAGAATCCTAAATACAGGAACGCTAATGTGCAGGATAAAGCGGCAATGGTTGCTAAGGCATCCTGACGTTTCTTATTTCGTTTTCCCCGAGTTACTCCACTTTCTTCTGACGCTTCTAGTGCTTGCTTATTCAGCATATAGAAACGCTCAAACATGAATCCGGCTTTGATTATAATCAATATTCCACCTAAGGCCATAAGGGCACAGATAATTATCTGAATCTGATGGGATAATGGTTCAATGATAAATACGAAAGCTCCTAGAATCAACATGGCGATTCCGGCCATGATGTACTTTTCTGCCTGAAGCTTCAGTTCCAAAGCTAATAACATCGGCTTCTTGCTCGCTCCAACTTCGTCACTACCTTTGAGTAGTTCATCTAAAGTGAGGCCGAAAATCTCAGCTAAGGTGGTCAAGTTATAAATATCCGGCAACGCTTCGTCTCTTTCCCATTTGGAAATAGCTTGACGGCTAACACCAACCTGTTCTGCCAATGCTTCCTGTGATAGGTTCCTATTTTTTCTTAGGGTCGTTATTCTTTTACCCAATTGCTTCATTATCTCATCTCACTTTCTTTTACAAGTTTTATTTTACCACAAAGACATTCAATCATAAGGTTTATATTTTCATTATGCCATATAGACTAAATTATGCTACCAACAACTTCTTACAATCCTGCAACTTATGGTTGCATAGTCGGTTGCATCACTTTGTTTTCAGCGTTTTACATTAAAAGGTGGCTCATTGGCTACCTTCTTATTCTATTGTTCTTTGCTTACCTTATATTCTTTACAATTCTAATTCAAGATATATTTTTACTTATTTTAACTTATAAAAACTTATTACAACTTGACTTTTTGATTAAAATTGCTTAAAATTGAATCAGAAAGTAATAAAATAGAGGTGAATACTTACTTATGTATCAGGAAGAAAGAATGGAAATGATTCTAAATCATTTAAATGAGTACAAACGAATTAGTGTAGAAAAAATTTGCAATCTATGTAATGTCTCAAGGGACACAGCAAGAAGAGATTTAGTGAAGCTAGAAGAAAAAGGTGCCATTCTTAGAACACGTGGTGGTGCACTATTACCAAGTTTAAGCAAAGAAATAAAAAGCTATAAAGACCGTCTTCATAATGATTCCAAAGAGAAAAGAGCTATTGGAAAGTTAGCCGCATCACTAGTTAAAAATGGAGATAAAATCATTATGGATACATCCACAACAGTGCAAGCATGTTCAGAATTTTTACAGGTAGACAACTGTACTGTTATTACAAATTCCATAAATCAGGCAGACATACTTTCAAACAGACCAGAAATACGCATTCATTTATTGGGAGGTCAGCTAAATCAAGAACAACGTTTTTCATATGGCCCCTCAGTTATTTCAATGCTTTCAAATTATTATGTAGATAAAGCCTTCATAAGTGCCTGCGGCCTTACTGAAGAAGGTGTAACGGTTATATTTGAAGAAGATGGCTTCGTGATGAAAAAAATGATTGAACAAGCAGACCAAGTTATTTTATTAGTTGATAGTTCAAAGTTTGGTAAAAAGGGATTTTTTAAAGTTACTGATTTATCACAAATTGACATAATTATTACTAATCAACTACCTGATAAACCCTTAATGGATGTTTTCAAGGGCTATGAAATAAATGTTATGCTTGCAGAATAAAAAGCATCCTATTAACGTTATTTTTTGGAGCGTAATAGTAGATTACTAACCATATTACTAGCGTTACCCTTTGAAAATGGTAATAGGATACATAATTATAAGGAGGATTAAATTATGAAAATTGAGCATGTTGCAATATGGACCCGTAATTTAGAGAAGCTTAAGGATTTTTACGTTAAATTTTTTGATGGAACCTGCGGAGAAAAATATATCAATTCCAAAAAAGGCTTTGAATCTTACTTTATAAAATTTGAAGATGGAGCTAGACTTGAATTAATGCAGATGTCATCAATCCCCTCAAATATAAATGATATAGAAAAACAACATATAGGAATAATTCATATTGCTTTTTCAGTTGGCTCAAAGGAGAAAGTTGATGAATTAACTGAAAAATTAAGAATAGAAGGCTATAATATCCTAAGTGAACCGAGAATTACTGGCGATGGCTATTACGAAAGCTGCATTTCAGATTTAGATGGAAATAGAATTGAAATAACAATTTGATTAAAATATTTAAGGGTAAGCTCATCTCACATCGAGCTTACTCTTTCTTAATTCTTTTTAATATAAATAAACTCACTTTAATATGGTTATCTTTCCTATCTGAATATCTTAACTAATATTACCATCTCCAAAGGCTTTTCATAGCTACCTAAGTAAATTGCATAATTACCATCTATAGATAATAAACATTAATATAGATGTGTGATAGAGAAAGTTAACTTACTACAGCAGCCACAGAGAATCCTTTAGGCTCATGCTATAAATCTGTTTATAGGTAGATAATAAGAAGGTAAAACAGATTTATAAAAATCGCTCTAAAGGAAACCTCAGTGGCTGCTTTCGTTTATTAAGTTTCTTAGTTACACATCTATATTAAAAATAAATTTTTTAGAGAATTTATTTACCACCATAACATTTCTTTCAAATAGTTATAATTAAAGGTAATATTCCCCTATATAATTCCCTAGACCCAAATTATACAATTTCTCCATTTATATAAT
>JAKSBP010000019.1 GCA_022361035.1 Clostridia bacterium | reverse complement strand
TATTTTTAAATAGATAATAAGAAGGTAAAACAGATTTATAAAAATCGCTCTAAAGGAAACCTCAGAGTCTGCTTTCGTTTATTAAGTTTGTAAGTCACACATCTATAGTCAAAAATTTCCCCATTTGATATACTTATTTAAAGAGTATAGGAGCTATAATAAAATACTATAAAGGGAGAGACTTTATGAGGATAGATGTCTTTGGAGCAGTATTTTTGGATAAATACATATACGAAGTTCACGACAGCATCGAAGAGGTTGAATCTATTGGAGGATCGGGATTAAACATTGCTTTGGGGCTCCATCTTCTTGGCTGGGATGTTAAGTTTTATGGAAATATAGGGAGGGATGAAAGGGGCAGTAGGGTTTTAAAGGAGTTAGAACACTACGGCTTCCCAATGGAAAGCATTTTTATAAAGGATGGCATTACTGGATTATTCGTTGCAAAAAATGATAGGGTTTTATCTGTAGAAAGGGAAGTAAATGCTGAGCCCCTTAACATAAATATGGATTCATTAGGCGGAGAATGTGCAGTTATAACTACGGAATTAAATAGGACGACCATAGAAAAAATTTTATCCTATAGATGGGAAAAAATATTCATAGACATTGGACCCCGACCCCATATACTTGAGGATATTTATTTACCAAGGAATGTAGTTAAGATTGGCAATGCCAAGGAGGATAGGGTTCATCCTTGCCATGTAGTAAAGCTAGGTTTATATGGGGCCAAGTGGGGAGACATATTAGCAGAGGGGAGCAATAAATCTCTACCATATACAATAGGTGCGGGTGATTTATTTGATACTATTTTAATTCATAATATATTAAAGGGAAGGGATAGAAAAACAGCCTTAAGCCTTGCTGTGGAATATGCGGAAAGGGGTTGTAAAATAAAGGGTGGATTTAAATTAGAAAAGATAAGAGGAGTTTAATGAAATTAAATCTATGGGAATTAATCAACGGAAGGATTATATAAAGTGTTATGGGTGTGTGGTTTTTTAACGGTCTCACAAAACTACTAGATGCCAATAGATGGAAGGGTAATATATATTCTTGACACCGACCCCCCTTTAGAAATATATTATTATTGAGCTAATAAAATAATTAGGGAAGGGATTGAAATATATGATAAATTTCATTAAGGCCATAGGACTTATTTTAATTTCAGGGATTATTTTAGGATTGGCCTTGATTTTCATAATTAATTTCCATGTATTAAAGTTTTCAGACCAATATATCCTATCCCTTGAAGAAGTGCCAAAGTCACAAGCGGCATTGGTTTTAGGAGCTCTAGTCCACAGAAGCGGAAAAGTATCTCATATTCTCGCAGATAGGTTGGACGTAGGGGTAGAGCTCTATGAGGCAGACAAAGTACAAAAGCTTCTATTAAGTGGAGATAATGGTCAAAAAAATTATGATGAAGTAAATCCAATGAGAAAATATGTATCTTCAAAAGAAGTAGCTGTCCAGGATATTTTTATGGACCATGCGGGTTTTAATACCTATCAAAGCTTGTATCGAGCTAGAGATGTTTTTGAAGCAGAAAAAATTATTATTGTAACTCAAAAATATCATTTATCTAGGGCAGTTTATATTGCTAGAAAACTAGGATTAGATGCCTATGGGGTTTCATCGGACAAGCATTATTATCCCAAAATGAAGATTTATAAGATGAGGGAAAGTTTAGCTAGATGTAAGGATTATGTACTGGTTAACTTCCTAAAGCCAAAACCCACATATCTTGGAGAAGTAATCGATTTAACGGGGGATGGTAGAAAGACAAATGATTAGAAATTTTTTTAAACGGAAAAGCATCTAGGATGCTTTAGACTGTTGACAAAGTTAACAAGATAATAGGCTTTAACAAACTTCCAAGTTTGAGGCACGCTGAAATTGGGAGTTTGTTAACAGCCTCAAGCATCTAAGATATTTTTTTGTAATTATATTCCAAAAAAGTATTGACAAATATAAAACAAAGTATTATCATAAAAGTATACCAAATAGGTATATTTTATTTTGTCTGGAGTGACGATATGAGAATGACACAAGAAGCTGACTATGCCCTAAGGATTATCCTATTACTTTCAAAGGTCGGTATGGATGCAAGGATAGATGCAAAGCATATATCGGAAAGTGAAGGTATTCCCTCTAGATTCACCCTTAAAATCTTAAGAAAATTAACCCAAGGGGGGTTGACAAGGTCCTATAGGGGTATAGGTGGGGGATATTCCCTGAATAAAAGCCCTGCATCAATTACTCTTAAAGATGTGATAGAGGTTATAGATGGTCCGATTTGTATAAATAGATGCTTATACGATAAAAAATATTGTAATCTTCATAGAACGAATACATGTGATGTTCATAGGGCCCTTAATGATGTCAGGAAAACATTAATAGAAGAACTGGAAAGTGTTAATTTTGATGATTTAGTAAAACAAAAATAGAATTCATATAGTAATATTTGCTTATGGATTTTAAAATATAATATAAAGTATACTAAAATGGTATATTTTAATAAAAACTATACTAAAACAGTATATTTTTGTAAGGAGGAATAGTAGATGAAAATGTGTAAATCAGCCGATGCTAGACTTGAGAGCTACATAGCATCAAAAAATGTGGAGACTTCTTTTAATAGGGTAGAACATCAGAAAATAAAATGTGGATTTGGACAGCAGGGGGTATGTTGTAGACTATGTTCTAATGGGCCATGTCGAATAACTCCTCAATCTCCAAAGGGAGTTTGTGGTGCAACAGCAGATACCATAGTAGGGAGAAACTTCTTAAGGGCTGTGGCTTCTGGAGCAGCATGTTATCTACATGTAGTTGAAACTACAGCAAGAAATCTCAAGACAGTTGGGGAAAGAAAGGGAAAGATTAAGGGAGAGAGTACCCTAGATGACTTAGCTTCCCTATTTGAAATAGAAGAAAATGACATACATGATAGGGCAATCAAAGTGGCTGATAGAGTATTGAGTGACTTATATAAGCCAAGAAATGAAAAGATGGAGCTTGTTGAAAAGATGGCCTATGGTCCAAGATTTGATAAGTGGAAGGAACTGAACATACTTCCCGGTGGGGCAAAATCCGAGGTATTCGATGCAGTAGTGAAAACATCGACTAACTTAAGTAGTGACCCCATAGACATGTTATTACACTCCTTGAATCTAGGTATTTCAACAGGATTATATGGTTTAACCCTTACAAACCTATTAAATGATGTGATGTTAGGCGAACCAGTTATAAGAATGGCCCCCGTTGGCTTTAAAGTTATAGATGAGGATTATATAAACATTATGATTACTGGACACCAGCATTCAGTTATATCCCATCTACAGGACAGATTGATAGATGAGGATATCAAGAAGTTAGCCCAGGGTGTAGGAGCAAAGGGATTCAAGCTTGTTGGATGCACCTGTGTAGGTCAAGATTTACAGCTTAGGGGAGAGCATTATCAGGAGGTATTCTCTGGTCATGCGGGAAATAACTTCACCAGTGAAGCCATAATTTCAACAGGTGCCATTGATTTAATAGTATCGGAATTCAACTGTACCTTGCCTGGCATTGAGCCAATAGCAGATGAATTTATGGTGGATATGATTTGTCTTGACGATGTTGCTAAGAAGGCAAATTCAGAATATATAAACTTCACAATGGATAAAGATGCTGAGATATCTGAATATATTATAAATAAAGGATTTGAGAACTATAAAAACAGAAGAAAAAAAATTGCCATAGACATCCCAAAGGACCATGGTCATGACGATGTAATAACAGGTGTAAGTGAAAAGTCATTAAAGGCTTTCCTAGGAAATACCTGGAAACCCCTTATAGATTTAATAGCTAAAGGAAAAATTAAAGGAGTGGCAGGAGTTGTGGGATGCTCAAACCTAACAGCTATGGGTCACGATGTATTTACAGTAGAGTTAACAAAGGAACTGATTAAGAGAGATATTATAGTACTATCTGCTGGATGTTCAAGTGGAGGACTTGAAAACGTAGGACTTATGTCACCGAAGGCTGCAGAGGAAGCTGGTGACAACTTGAAGGCCGTTTGTCAGGCCCTAAAAATTCCTCCGGTATTAAACTTTGGACCTTGTCTTGCTATTGGAAGGCTTGAGATAGTTGCTACGGAATTAGCGGAGGCATTGAATATAGATATACCCCAGCTTCCATTAGTTTTATCAGCACCTCAGTGGCTTGAAGAACAGGCCTTAGCCGATGGAGCCTTTGGTTTAGCCTTGGGACTCCCGCTGCATTTGGCTATACCTCCCTTTATTACAGGAAGTAAAGTAGTTACAGAAACCCTAACAAATAGCTTGAAAGATATAACAGGTGGTCAATTAATCCTTGAAGAGGATGTGAAGAGGGCTGCCGATAGGTTAGAAGCCATAGTTTTAGATAGAAGGAAGGCTTTGGGTTTAGAGGTTGAGGTTGGGGAAATAGCTTAGACTATTTTCCAGACATAGAAAAAGGTGTTGAACTCAGAGGGAATCTTAAACTAATAAAAAGAGGTTTAAACACTTAAAAGCTTAAAAGTACAACTAAATTGTGCTAAGGGCGGGGGGACAAAGAAGGGTTACAGCCCCCTTTCCTTCATATCCTGTAAATAGTTGAAGAGGAGGTAAAAGGTATGAATCGAATAAAAGTCAATAGAGATTTATGTATGGCCTGCTTAAACTGTGTTTTAGGTTGTATGATTGAACACAATGAAAAGGGCAAGGGAATATATGACTTAGACCTTGAAGATATAAGTAATGAAGGAAGAAATCATATAGGACTTGATAAAAACAAATGTCCAACTCCAATTATATGTAGGCATTGTGAAGAACCAGAATGTATGTATACATGTATGAGCGGTGCAATGACAAAGGATAGAGATACAGGTATGGTTGCCTATGATGAGAAAAAATGTTCATCCTGCTTTATGTGTGTTATGGCATGTCCCTATGGTGTATTAAAGGCCGATGCTGTAGATAGGAAAGTAGTATTAAAATGCAATATGTGTAATGGTAGAGAGATACCAAGATGTGTAGAAAACTGCCCAACAGGATGCTTGGAGTTAGGGGAGGAGGAGTAAATATGAGATATTTGATTTTAGGTGCTAGTGCAGCCGGTATAAATTGTGCTAAGACCATAAGAGAATTAGACTCTCATGGAGAAATTACAATGGTATCAGAGGATAAATATATATACTCTAGATGTATGCTTCATCATATAATAGGAGAAATGAGAACTATAGAGGAAATGAGCTTTGCAGAGGATAAATTCTTAGAAAATTATAAAGTAAACTGGATTAGGGATACAAGGGTAGAGAAGCTCAAAAGCCATGATAAAAAGGTTATATTGGATAATGGTGAAAGCATTGGATACGATAAATTACTTATTGCCACTGGTGCATCCTCCTTTATACCTCCAGTAAAAAATCTTAGGGAAGGTAAAGGCGTCTATGGTTTAAGAAACATAGAAGATGCTCTTAGGATAAGGGAAGATGCTAAAAAAGTAAGCAGCATTGTAGTATTGGGAGCTGGCCTTGTTGGAATTGATGGTATAGTGGGATTATTGGAACAAGATGCAAACCTTTTCCTTGTGGAAATGTTTCATAGAATCCTTCCCATGCAGCTTGACGAAGTTTCTGCTTTAAGATATGAAAGCCTTTTTGAAAGGGAAGGAGTTACAATATATACAGGAGTAAGGGCAGAAGAGGTAATATTAAGCAAAGATAATAGGGTAACAGGAATTAAGCTAGGTAATGGAAAAGTAATAGATTGTGGAATGATAGTAGTTGCCACAGGAGTAAGGCCTAATGTAGACTTTATAGAGGATAATACTATTAGGGTCAATAAAGGTATAGTTATAAATAGTAGAAGTGAAACCAATATTTCCGATGTGTATGCTGCTGGAGATGTGACCGGTGAGAGCCCCATATGGCCCCTTGCTGTAAAACAAGGGATTACAGCAGCCTATAATATGGTAGGTATTAAAAAAGAACTAGAAGACTCCTTTAGTCTAAGAAATTCAATGAACTTTTTAGGGCTTGTTACAGTTTCCTTGGGGCTGATAGAGGCACCTGATGAAAGTTATAGTATTTCAGTAGAAACCTATGGAGATAATTACAAGAAGATTATCCATAGAGATGGTATTATATATGGAGCTATAATACAGGGGGATATCTCCTATTGTGGAGTTTTAACTTATCTAATAAAAAATAAAATCAATATTTCTAATATAGATAAGGATATATTTGACATAGACTATTCCGATTTCTTTAGTATAAAGGAAAATGGAGAATATGAATATGTTGTTTGATAATCAATAGTATATTGATAAACTTTAATAAAAGGAAGAACAGTAATCTATAAATCTGAAAGCTCGGACTTAGGAATCCGAGCTTTTATTTTTATTACCAAATCTTTTTTAAAGAATAATTTTTAAAATAAGTTCAATTATATACAAACTATAACTTACAATTACAGGGGAATGTATTATAATAAATATAGGATATTTTAAAGAATCCTGTCATACTGTGGGATAAGAGGAGAATATAAGGATTTTATAGTAAGAATTTTTCGATAAACTAATGGGCTTAAATCCTTAGTTTTCCAATATTATGCCCCAAATTATAACTTTTGATATATTAAAAACCTAAAAAGGATGGGGGGTTAGTTATGAAGAAGACAGAGGAGCAAGCAGTACAAGAGCTTAAGGGTATAGCTGGCAAAATAATAGATTTATTAAAGAAAAATAATGTGGGAATTGGATTAACCAAGGACAAGAAGTTTGTATTGATAGATGGTGATACTGGTGTATGTATGGAACTAGAAGGATGAAGCAATATTCAAACTCCTAAAACTTCTAAAAGGGAGTTTTTTATATAAATAAAATATAGTATTTTTAAACAAAATATAAAGAAATAAAAAAATTTTTTTAAAAAAAATAGAAAACCTTTGACAAGATAAAAATGAAGTATTATACTCAAAGTGTAGTTATTAACTACCTAGGTAGTAACTAAATGGAGGCGAGGTTGCAATATGGCTAAAAAACAGGCTTTGCAGGTATATTCTGAGATCGGAAGATTAAAAAAAGTTTTACTACATAGACCTGGAAAAGAAATAGAAAATTTGACACCTGATTTAATGGATAGACTATTATTTGATGATATTCCCTATTTAAAAATAGCAAGGGAGGAACATGATGCCTTTGCAAATATTTTTAAAAGTAATGGTATAGAGGTAGTTTATCTAGAGGATTTAGTAGCCGAAGTTCTTACCGATAAAGAAGTCAAGGAAAAACTCATTGATGAGTTTATCATAGAGGCAAATATAAAAAGTAGAAGAAAGGAAGAGCTTGTAAAGGAATTTCTTCTAGGTTTTTCATCTAATAAAGAAATGATAGATAAAATGATTGAAGGTATTGGAAAGGATGAAATAAAGGAATATTTGAAAACCTCCCTATCGGAAATGGTTGGCTCAGAATATCCCTTTATAGTAGACCCAATGCCAAACCTTTACTTCACAAGGGACCCTTTTGCAACAATAGGAAGTGGAGTTTCTCTAAATCATATGAAGACGATTACTAGAAACAGGGAAACACTATTTTCAAAATACATATTCAAATACCATCCCATCTTTAAGAATGAGGACATTCCCTTCTGGTATGAGAGGGAAGAAGCCACTTCAATAGAAGGTGGGGACCAGCTAGTTTTAAGTGATAAGGTAATTGCCATAGGTGTATCTGAAAGGACAGAAGCAGCATCTATAGAAAAATTGGCTAAGAGGATATTTATGAGGAATGAGGGCTTTGAAGTGGTATTAGCCTTTGACATACCGAAGAAGAGAGCCTTTATGCATCTAGATACAGTCTTTACCATGGTTGATTACGATAAGTTTACAATTCATTCAGAAATAGAGGGACCCCTTACGGTCTATTCATTAAGAAAGGGTAAAAATCCCGAGGAATTAGTAATTGAAAAGGAAACAATGGAGCTAAGTGAAATACTTAAAAAATACTTGGGTCTCAATAGGGTTACCTTAATTCGATGTGGAGCTGGACACATGATAGATGCAGCTAGAGAGCAGTGGAGTGATGGTTCAAACACATTAGCCATTGCTCCAGGAGAAGTTATAGTATATTCTAGAAACTATGTTACCAACAGACTCTTACAGGAGCAGGGCATAAAGCTTCACATAATGCCTTCATCGGAGTTATCCAGAGGACGTGGAGGACCAAGATGTATGAGTATGCCACTATTTAGGGAAAGAATATAAGAATAATCTTAAAAGTTTCCAAGTTAAAGCCTATAAGATTATAAAAGACTTTAAAATCAGGGGGTAACTAGTAGCCCCAAACTATATATAATTTAAAAGGGAGGAATAAGAAATGCCAGTTAATTTAAAGGGAAGAAATTTTATAACATTAAAGGACTTTACACCACAGGAAATCAGGTATCTATTAGATTTATCCATGGATCTTAAGAGAAAAAAAAGGGCTGGTATAAAGGGAGATTTATTGGAAGGAAAAAATATTGTACTATTATTTGAAAAAACATCTACAAGAACTAGATGTGCCTTTGAAGTGGCAGCCTTCGATGAAGGTGCACAGGTTACCTTCTTAAGCAACAGCCAAATGGGTAAAAAGGAGTCAATTGAAGACACGGCTAAGGTTCTCGGAAGATATTATGATGGTATAGAGTTTAGAGGATTCAAGCAAGAAACGGTAGATGATTTAGCAGCCCACGCTGGAGTACCAGTATGGAATGGACTTACTGACCTATATCATCCAACACAAATTCTTGCAGACTTTATGACGGTAATGGAGCATGTTGATAAGCCCCTTAACAAAGTTAAGTTTATCTATGCTGGAGATGCAAGAAACAATATGGGTAATTCATTGATGATTGGTGCCGCTAAGATGGGTATGCACTTTGTTGGAGTAGCCCCAAAGGAACTATTCCCAAATGAGGAACTAGTTAAAGAAATGGAAGAAGTAGCTAAGGAAACGGGAGCTATAATAGAATTTACGGAAAATGTTGAAGAAGGTGTAAAGGATGGGGATGTAATATATACAGATGTATGGGTATCAATGGGTGAAGAGCATATGTTTGAAGAAAGAATCAATCAGCTTAAGCCATATCAGGTAAATATGGATATGATTAATAAAACAGGAAATCCCAATGTGATTTTCATGCATTGTTTACCAGCATTTCATGATACTAAGACAGTGATAGGAAAGGATATATACGAAAAGTTTGGATTAGAATCAATGGAAGTAACTGATGAAGTATTTAGAAGTAAACATTCAGTAGTTTTCGATGAAGCAGAAAATAGAATGCATACTATTAAAGCCGTTATGGTAGCTACAATGGGAAAATAATAATGGCTAAGGGTTTTACGGTTTATGGTTAACGGTTAAAAGAGTTAGGGTCGTGTCTTGTATCGATTTTTCAAGCTTTCTTTCTAGAAGTGGAGATTCTATAGATGTGTGACTAAGAAACTTAATAGACGAAAGCAGGCACTGAGGTTTCCTTTTGAGCGATTTTTATAAATCTGTTTTACCTTCTATTACCTATTTAAAAACAGATTTATAGCATGAGCCTAAAGGATTCTCTGTGGCTGATTGAGTACGTTAACATTCTCAATCACACATCTATACCTTTCTATTTTAGATGGAGTAGAGCCTTCTACTTAAACTAGAAATTATTTCTTGTCAAAGAGCTAATATATTTATTAGCGATAGAACATGATCCTAGGGACTGGTAACGGAAAACCGGGAACTGGCAAACTATATAAGGGAGGACTAATAATGAGAATAGTAGTAGCATTAGGTGGAAATGCACTTGGGAAAACACCTGAGCAGCAATTAAGTTTAGTAAAGAATACAGCTAAACCAATCGTTGACTTGATAGAACAGGGAAATGAGGTTATCATAGCCCATGGAAACGGACCCCAGGTAGGAATGATAAACCTAGCATTGGAAATAGCTTCTCAAACAAAAGCCAAAACTCCTGAAATGCCTTTCCCAGAATGTGGAGCCATGAGTCAAGGATATATAGGATATCATCTTCAGAATGCCATAAGAGAAGAACTATTAAGTAGAGGAAATAATAAGCCTGTTGCTACGATTGTGACTCAAGTGATAGTGGATAAGGATGACCCTGCATTTGAAAATCCAACAAAACCAATAGGTTCATTCTATACCGAGGAAGAAGCGAAGAAATTATCTGAGGAAAAGGGATATATAGTAAAGGAAGATGCAGGTAGGGGCTGGAGAAGAGTCGTTCCATCGCCTATGCCAGTAGATGTTGCAGAGAAAGAAACAATTAAAACTTTAGTAGAGAATGGACATATAGTTATAACTGTGGGTGGAGGTGGAATTCCTGTTGTGGCAGAAGGAAACAGCCTAATTGGAGTTCCAGCAGTCATAGATAAAGACTTTGCAAGTGGTAAAATCGCTGAGATACTGGATGCAGATTATCTAATAATTCTAACAGCCGTTGAAAGAGTTGCAATTAATTTTGGAAAGCCCAATCAAAAGGAATTAAATAAAATGACCTTAGCTGAGGCGGAGAAATACATTAAGGAAGGTCATTTTGCCCCTGGTTCAATGCTGCCCAAGGTTAATGCAGCTATGAAATTTGCCGCTTCAAAGGATGGTAGAAAATCACTTATAACCGCCCTAGAAAGTGCTAGGGAAGGAATTGAAGGTAAAACTGGTACCTTAGTAGTTAAATAACCCCTGGGAAAGGACTTAAATATTAATGGGTGATAAAAAGATAGTTGAGAAGATGATGGAAATAGGTTTAAATAAATATGAAGCAAAAGCATATATAGCACTTCTCAAAAGACCAGATATAACAGCCTATGAATTAAGTAAAATATCGGGAGTTCCTCAAGCTAAAATATATGAAACCATGTCAAAACTCTTGGAAAAGAACTTAGTTAATATAATAAGCGACAATCCAGTTAAGTATATAGCCTTAGAATACGAGAGTTTCCTAGATAATTATAAAGAGAATGTAGATAGTACCGTAAAGTATTTAAAAAACAATTTAAAGGAACTTAATCCCTCTAAAAACATTTCATATCTTTTACATTTAGAAGGTATAGAGAGTATAAATAATAAAATTAGAAGCGTTTTAGACAGTACTAAAAAATTCCTGTACTTAGAAGCCTGGAGTAAAGATTATGAATTTTTTAAAGAAGAGCTAAAGCTTTTAAAAGAGCGTGATATAGAAATCGTTACAGTGCTATACGGTAATACCGATGAAAAGATAGGCCAAATATATTATCATGAGATGGAGGACATGGAAGATAATGTTTTAGTTCATGGAAGATGGTTGACTTTGGTAGTCGATGGTAGAGAATCCCTTTTCGCTACCTTCAATCAAGAAAGACCCCAGGCTATATGGACTAAAAATCAGGCATTTATGTTAATGGCTGAATCATTTATAGTACATGATATCTATTTAGCTGAAATATATAGGGAGTATAGGGCAGAGCTGGATAAAAAGTTCGGGCCGAATCTTAAGAAAATCAGAGAAAAAATGTGGATTGGACATATATAGGTATATGCCAATAAAAGTAAATAAACGAAAGTAGACTCTGAGGTTTCCTTTTGAGCGATTTTTATAACAC
>JAKSBP010000281.1 GCA_022361035.1 Clostridia bacterium | reverse complement strand
TATAATAAAAAAAGGAAGTCTATTTGCTTTTAGCAAATACCATAAAATTTCCCACGAACTTATTAGTTCGTTCTAAAATTTTATTGACTAGGTTCTCGGTTGAAGCAACAACGAAGAAATTCGGGTTTGTCAACAGCCTCACCATTGTATTTCTACAATGGTTTACTTTAGATTTCTCCTAATTTATAACTTATAGGCAAATTTATTAAGTTTATCCGCTAAACCAGATAATTCACTTATCTTAGCAGTAATTTCCTGAGTACCGGAGGCTTGATTTTGCGTTAACGATCCATTCTTTTCTACCATTTGTAGCATTTTTGTAACACTAGCTTGAATTTCCTTCAGTACCGATGCAATTTTATCAACGGATTCATTACTTGAAATAGCTAATTTTCTTATTTCCTCCGCAACAACTTGAAAGCCTCTACCGGCATCGCCAGCTCTAGCTGCTTCAATCGCTGCATTTAAACCCAGTAGATTTGTTTGTTTTGCCACTTGTTGTACAAACCGCACAACTTGGTCCGTTTCCCTTGTCTTTGCTATGGTATTATTGACATAGGAAACTATTTCCTCCCCCGAAAAAGCTATTTTTTCAGCACTACTAGAAATTTGTGTTGTGGTTTGAGACATTTCATTTAAAGAATCGGCTAAGGTTTGTATCATACCATGAAGTTCTTCCCTATCACCAATATTTTTTATAGTTGCAACAGCCCCTATGATCTCACCCTCTTCATCTATAATTGGCATTGATGTTGCTGTCATAGGAATACCGTATATATCCTTTGGTATATAAACAGTGACCTTTTCTCTTTGTTTAATTGCTTGAAACAGGGCTAATTCGTCTGTTAATAATTGTCCTTCCTCCACCCGCAAAGGTACATTTTCTCCAGAAACACATTTTATTACATTTTCCCTATCACTAATTGCAACTGCTAAATCATCCTCTGTAAAATCATTGATGAAAGAAGCTAAATCTACATATTTTTTTAATAATTCCTTCATTTAATAATCACCCCTAAAATTCTATTGATTAAATATTTCTACATTTTATTACATTTCCCTTCATAATAAACCATTCTTTTCTTAAAATAAATAAAAAAAACAGCAGATATCTATCTGCTGTTCCAGATTGTTAACAAAGTTAACAAGATGATAGGCTTTAACAAACTTCCAAGTTCAAGGCACGCTGAAATTTAGGAGCGGAGCTTGCTCCACTGCAAGTGAGCAGCGGAGATTTCAGCAGTGACGCAGAAGTAGGACGTTTCGGGGCAGCCTAGGCAGGAGAGATTTATATCTCTGCTGCCTCTTCTATAGTTATATCATATCCCTTTTGAAGGAAGGCATCACCTATGGTTTCCCATAGTAATTCCTTACCTTCCCTATTTATAGAGGATAGGGAAACTAATATATCCTCTTTATTCATATCTAAGGTTTTTCTTATTAAACTAATATGCTTCTGCCTTTGACTTCTCTTAATTTTATCAAGTTTAGTGGCAGCTATTATGCCTTTAAAACCAAAGTGTTTTATCCAATTATACATTTGAATGTCCTGCTCAGTAGGTTTATGCCTGATGTCTATTAACTGTATAACCTCAACTAGTTTCTCCCTATTTGTTAGATAGGTTTCTATTATTCCACCCCATGCTTCCTTACTTGATTTAGAAACTTTAGCATAACCATACCCAGGTAAATCCACAAGATGAAATTCATTATTAATTTTATAAAAGTTTATTGTTTGGGTTTTTCCCGGAGTGGAACTAGTTCTAGCAAGTTTCTTTCTATTGAGCAACATATTTATCAATGAAGATTTTCCCACATTCGATCTTCCAACTAAAGCTATTTCCGGAATATCCTCCATAGGATACTGTTTTCTGCTTACGGCACTGATTATGAATTGGCAGTTTCTAATCTTCATGCCTTTTCTCTCCCTTTATTAAGGCATGATCTAATACTTCATCCATATGATCAACCAGTACAAATTCTAATTTCTTTTTGACAGACTCTGGTATTTCAGTAATATCTTTTTTGTTTTCTATAGGCAATAGTACTTTCTTTAAGCCCGCCCTATTAGCTGCTAGAACCTTTTCCTTTATTCCTCCAACGGGTAATACTCTGCCCCGCAGTGTTATTTCTCCAGTCATTGCAACATTTTTATTTACTGGTATCTTCCCAAGAGCCGATATTACTGCCGTTGCCATTGTTATACCAGCAGAAGGTCCATCCTTAGGTATTGCTCCCTCGGGTATATGAATGTGAATATCGAGGTCTTTATAAAAGTCTTTATTTATATCTAGTTTATCTACCCTTGAACGGATATAACTTAGCCCTGCCCTAGCAGACTCCTTCATGATGTCTCCAAGTTGACCAGTTAAAACCAGTTTTCCGGTTCCCTTCATCGGTGTGACTTCTATGGATAGGGTGTCGCCGCCAACCCTTGTCCATGCAAGTCCAGTAGCGATACCTACCTCATGTTTATCTCGAATTTTTTCATATCTATATTTAGGAATTCCAAGATATTTCTTTAGACTAGTAGTATTAACTCTTATAGATTCCGACTTATTTTCTACTATCTGCCTCGCTGCCTTACGACACACTCTAGCTATCTGTCTTTCTAACTCCCTTACTCCAGACTCCCTAGTATAAAAATTAATAATATCTCTAATAGTCTGTTCAGATATCTGTAGATTTCTCTCTTCCATACCATGTTCTTTTACTTGCTTTGGAACTAGATATTTCTTAGCAATTGCCGTTTTTTCTTCCTCTGTATATCCTGAAACTTCAATTACTTCCATTCTATCTAGCAAAGGCCTTGGTATAGTACCCAAAGTATTGGCCGTAGTAATAAACATTACATTAGATAAATCGAAGGGTACTTCAAGATAGTGGTCTGTAAATTCCTTGTTTTGCTCTGGGTCTAAAACTTCTAATAAAGCCGAAGCGGGGTCTCCTCTAAAGTCACTGTTCACCTTATCTATTTCATCAAATAGGAATACCGGATTTTTAGAACCCGCATCCTTTATGGCTGAAATAATTCTTCCCGGTATAGCTCCTATATAGGTTCTCCTATGGCCTCTTATTTCAGCTTCATCCCGTACTCCTCCAAGGGACATTCTGACAAACTTTCTATTTAATGATCTAGCTATAGATTTTGCAATTGACGTTTTTCCTACTCCTGGAGGGCCTACTAAACAAATAATCGGTCCCTTCATCTTTTTTGCAAGCTTCCTTATTGCAAGGTATTCAAGGATTCTTTCCTTAACAGTGGCTAAACCATAGTGGTCCTCATTTAATATATCTTCAGATCTCTTTATATTAATAGAGTCCTTTGTCTTTTTATTCCAGGGTAAATCTACTATCCAATTTATGTAAGTTCTTATAACTCCACCCTCAGCAGAACCAGGAGACAGCTTTGAAAGTCTATCTATTTCTTTATATACCTTCTCTTCTACTTTCTTAGGCAGTTTAGCCTTACTGACTTTATCATACATTTCTTCAATTTCATCATCGTACTCACCGTCTTCGCCTAACTCTTCCTTTATTGCCTTAAGTTGTTCCTTTAGATAATATTCTTTTTGTAATCTATTTATTCGTCTTCTAACCTTAGTGTTAATCTCTTTTTCAACTTCTAATATCTCAATTTCCTTTAGCAGTATCTTATAGAGAACCTCAAGCCTATCCTTAGGTTCAAAGGCCTCTAATATCTCTTGTTTTTGCTCTGTCTTTAAAACCATATGGGAAGCTATGACATCTGCAAGTCTTCCTGCTTCTTCAATAGAAGATATACTAATCATTACTTCAGGAGATATCTTGTTACTTATACTTATATAGTTCTCAAAGGAATCAAGAACAACCCTCATCATGGCTTCAAGTTCCTTATCAATTTCCTGCTTGCCAGATATATATTCTTCTATTTCAGCTTTAAAATAAGGATCCTCATGTACCAATTTTTTTATTTTTCCCCTACTAATACCTTCAACTAAAACTCTAATAGCATCTCCAGGTAGTTTAAGCATTTGTTTAATTTTTGAAATCGTACCTATTTCATAAAAATCTTCATTAGTAGGTAAATCAATATCTATTTCCATTTGAGTAGTTAAGAATATAGTTTGATCCTTAACCATGGCTTCTTCTAAAGCCCTTATTGACTTTTCTCTTCCTACATCAAAGTGAAGTACCATATATGGAAACACCGAAAGACCCCTAAGTGGTATTAGTGGCAACTCTATATTTTTATTTTGCTCCATTTAATTTCCCTCCTTCTTTGAGGATTTATTCTTTAGTTATTATAACAATAATTCATATCTATTGCCTTTAAAAATATTCTTCATCAGGATTAAAAAGTCAAATATTTTTATGGACCATTAAACATAGTATAATCATTAAAGTTGTCAAAACACATTATACACAAATAAAAGACTTTTATCAATAGAGTAAATTACACAATTACCTTCTCAAAAAATTAACCATTTTAATATAGTTTAAAAATACTAAAATCTATACTATGTGTATTATTCAATTTTGGTAAATCAAGCAAAATTTATATAATAAAACTTAAATTATAGATAATATGGCATTATCAATCAACTACAACTAATATCTAGTATTATGTTTTGCATTTTTAGAGCCACTTATTCCTTTCCACCAGTTTACTTTTTGCTAAAATTTTGCCAACAACAGCTTATATTTTTATTTATTTCTTTAATGTATTTTATTTAAAATGTACAGCCTCTTTGAAAAATGTTTCAGTTACCTAGCAATTACAAAAAAGCGAGCCAATTTGACTCGCATGTCATTTGTTATTTAATTTATGAAGCTGTTTCTTCATTTTTCTTTCTAGTTTTCTTTTTTTTCTGCTCAGCTAGTACTAAAGTAGGTGGAATTTTATTTTCTATTGTTTCCTTTGTTACAATACACTTTTTAATGTCATGCCTTGAGGGTATTTCATACATAACCTCAAGCATGGAATTTTCAAGTATACTTCTAAGGCCCCTGGCTCCAGTTTTCCTGTCAATCGCCAACCTTGCCACAGTCCTTAGAGCTTCTTCTTCAAATTCTACGTCTACTTCATCTAAATCAAATAATTTCTTATATTGCTTTACAAGGGCATTTTTAGGCTCAACTAATATTTTTACCAGGGCTTCTTCGTCTAACTCGTGTAGAGATACTACAACAGGTACCCTTCCTACAAATTCTGGAATTAGACCATATTTTAATAAATCCTCCGGTTCTATCTTTTGGAGAATTTTACCTATTTTCATTTCAGCCCTACTTTGAATATCGGCCCCAAATCCCATAGCTTTCTTTCCAATACGCTTTTGTATTATCTTTTCTACTCCATCAAAGGCTCCACCACAAATAAACAGTATATTACCTGTATCAATTTGTATAAACTCTTGATGTGGATGCTTTCTCCCACCTTGAGGTGGAACACTGGCAACAGTGCCTTCAAGTATTTTTAAGAGTGCTTGCTGCACACCTTCTCCACTCACATCACGGGTAATAGAAGGATTATCAGTCTTTCTAGCGATCTTATCTATCTCATCAATATAGATAATACCCCGTTCTGCCTTTTCTATATCAAAATCAGCCGCTTGTATGAGCTTTAAAATGATATTTTCAACATCCTCACCTACATAACCTGCCTCAGTAAGGGAAGTGGCATCGGCTATAGCAAATGGAACATTTAATATTTTAGCCAATGTTTGAGCAAGTAGGGTTTTTCCTGACCCCGTAGGTCCAAGTAATAATATATTACTTTTTTGCAGTTCTACTTCATCGCTCTTAATATCTTGGTCAATTCTCTTATAATGATTATATACTGCGACTGCCAAAGCTTTCTTAGCAACATCTTGGCCTATAACGTACTGATCTAGTATCTCCTTAATTTCCATAGGTTTAGGCAGGTCAGATGCTACCATATCAAAATTTTCTTCAAATTCTTCATGAATAATTTCTTGACAAAGCTCTATGCATTCATCACAAATATATACATTAGGACCTGCTATAAGTCTCTTAACTTGATCCTGTGATTTACCACAAAAAGAGCATTTTAGCTTACTTTTGCTTCTGTCATCAAATCTAGACATCGCTACACCTCTCCTGTGTTATTACCTTGAAGTAATAACTTTATCAATTAATCCATAATTTAAAGCTGCTTCTGGATCCATAAAGTTATCTCTTTCAGTATCTTTTTCTATAACTTCTAAAGACTGTCCTGTTCTTTCACTTAATATCTTATTAAGTCTACTTTTCATCTTTAAAATTCTTTCAGCATGAATTTTTATATCCGTTGCTTGACCCCTTGTTCCACCTAATGGTTGATGTATCATCATTTCAGAGTTAGGCAAAGCAAATCTCTTACCTTTTTTACCAGCGGCAAGCAAAAATGCTCCCATACTAGCTGCCATTCCTATACAATAAGTTGCAACATCTGGTTTAATATATTGCATTGTATCATAAATAGCCATACCTGCAGTAATAGACCCCCCTGGACTATTTATATAAAGATGAACATCTTTATCTGGATCTTCTGATTCTAAAAACATTAGTTGAGCTACAACTAAACTAGCGGTATGGTCACTTACTTCTTCACCTAAAAATATGATTCTATCTTTAAGTAATCTTGAATATATGTCGTAGGATCTTTCCCCACGATTAGTTTGTTCAACTACCACAGGCACTAGTGCCATATAACCTCACTCCTCACTTTTTATACTATATTAGACTTGATTAGCATTATCTACTAAAAAGTCAATAGTCTTCCTCACCTTAATAGTATTCTTAATATACCCAAAGTTTTCTTCTTTAAAAGATTCTTTTAACTTTTCTACAGTTGTTTTATGGCTTTCTGCCATCTTTTCAAACTCTTTTTCTAAATCTTCATCTGCTGCCTCTATGTTTTCCTTTTCACCAATAGCTTCTAAAGTTAAAGAAGTTTTTACTCTATTGTATGCATCTTCACCCATTTGTTTTCTTAAATCTTCAATTTTACTATTGGTAAATTCTAAATATTTTTGCAAATCTAACCCTTGATACCTTAATTGGAAATCAAAATCTCTAAGCATATTCTCTACTTCAGTATCAACCATGGCCTGTGGTATATCTACTTCCACAGTTTCTACTACCTTATCTAATACTTTATCCTTTAGTTCCTTTTCCGCTTTTTCTTTAGCACTGACTTCCATTTTTTCTTTTGTATCATTTTTTAATTCTTCTAATGTATCAAATTCACTTACATCCTTTACAAATTCGTCATCTAAATCAGGTAGTTCTTTAAATTTAATTTCTTTAATTTTAACATAAAAAACAGCTTCTTTACCAGCTAAATTCTCTGCATGATATTCTTCTGGGAAAGTAACATTGACATTTACTTCATCCCCAATATTTGAACCAATTAGCTGTTCTTCAAAGCCTGGAATAAATTTATCTGAACCAATAACTAAGTTTTGGTTTTCAGCAGTCCCACCTTCAAATTGCTCTTCTCCTACAAATCCTTTGTAATCAATTGTAACCGTATCATCTTTTTGCACTGGTCTATCTTCAATGTTAACTAATCTAGAATTTTGATCCCTCATTTTTTCTATTTCTGAATCTATATCCTCATCAGTTACATTATACTCAATTTTCTCCACTTCTATACCCTTATAATCTCCTAACTTAACCTCTGGTTTTACAGTTACATCAGCAGTAAAGACTAAATCCTTACCTTTTTGAATTTCTTCCACATCTACATCCGGTCTATCAACAGGCTCTAAATTATGGTCTTCTACTGCTTTATCATATTTTTCTGGAAGGGCCATATTTATGGCATCTTCATAAAAAACTCCTTCTCCATATTGCATTTCAATTATTTTTCTTGGAGCTTTCCCCTTTCTAAATCCAGGTATGTTAAATTTCTTTCTGTTTTTTAAGTAAGACTTCTGAATGGCTTTTTCAAATTCTTCAGAACTTACATTAATTTGCAAGGTAACTTTATTACCTTCTTTTTTTAGTATTGTTGAATCCATTAATATTTTTCCTCCTCTATTGTATTTTAATATTTCCATTATTAACTAATCCCTTTTCATTTAAACTAGCTCAATCACCTGGAGAACTTCCATAATATATATAGTATAGCTTTCTCTAAAACTCCTGTATAGTAGTAAATTCTTTTAAATGAAAAATATGTAACTTGCTCGTTTAATTATATCATAGAAATTTCCTAGTAGAATATATGATAGTAGAATAGAATTTTCTCTAAAAATTCACAATAGATAATATATATAGAAATTCCCATTTCTCAGGTGTAGATAAATAACATCTTCAAGAAATTGGATAAAAGGAAATGGAAAAAATTTATTTTATTAAAGAAATTAAATATTAATAATTATAAAATTTACTCTATTTCATATAACTACTTAAAAGACCAATGGATTTTCCATTGGTCTAAGGTATTTATAATATCATCATAGATATTATATCATTATAAAACTTATTGTAAATACTTTTTTTTGCTTTATTTCTTTATTTTAGATAGTGGAAGATTATATTGAAGAACTATCTTACTAAAACAATACTAAAATCATACCATGCATCCCTTAAATTTCAACGATTTTCTTCATGGTAAGTGGACTTCCTAGCAAAGCTCAAGTAGAAAATTTCTCTTCCCATGAAATAGTAAATAAAAATTTACCACTTTTAGAATTGTCAGTTTTAAAAGTCCATAACCTCCCTTAATACTTTACAAATAATATCGTATGAAAAGCCCCTTCTTTGAAGATATGAACCTAACTTTCTATAAACAGCATCTCTTTTTTCTCCTCTATAGGCCTTAATTTTCTTCTTTGCACATTCAAGGGCTATATCATATTCCCTTTCACAATCTACTTCTCTATTCAAAATATCATCTATTATTCCTTCCTCTACTCCCTTTCTTGAAAGCTCCATCCTTATTCTTTTACTGCCGTAATTTTTAGATTTTGATATGACAAATTCTTTCGCAAAATCTTCATCGTTTATAAGTCCATACTCCTTTAACCACTTTAAAGTTTTATTGATGACATTACCGTCATATCCTTTTTGCTCCATCTTGTCTTCTATTTCCCTCTGACTCCTTTGCCTATAGGATAAAAGCTTTACAGCATAATCCTTTGCCCTTTTCTGTTCCTGGGCCCCTATTACTTTTTCAATATAACCCCTATCAACAATATTTCCTTCTTCTATATTAAATTTATATATTATACTCCTATGGACCCCAAGGACAAATTTATCATTTATATATATAGATATTCTATCCCTATTTCTCCTTTGAGTTTCTAATTTAGTAATCCTAAGCTCCTTTTCCAACAAGACAGTTTCCCCACTTTCTTGTTTATCATATTAAATACATACTTTATAGTCTTCTAAAGTACTCATCTTTAAAATCATAGTCTTCATTCAAAGCATCATTAATTTCCCTTAATAACCTATCCCTATCGGCAGTCAAATTACCTGCAAGGGCTAAATAGTTTGATGCATGATTACTTCTAAAAACACAATCCCTAAGCTTTAAATTCTTTATTAACTCCCTAGTTTCCTCCATTACTTCCCTTGGACTGAGCAGCCTTAATTTACCAGCCTCAAC
>JAKSBP010000249.1 GCA_022361035.1 Clostridia bacterium | reverse complement strand
TTTTTTTTAGGAATATTTACACCAATATATTGACAGACTCCCTATATTATAATTCGTCTATTTTGAACACTTTGCACCTGTACAGATCACCTATAGTATATATAAAATATCCTAATCAATTAATACTGTTATGTACCCCCATGTATATGATACCCCTTAGAGTTAAGGTCAAAGCAATTGTCTTATTGTAAATGTTCTTTTTTACCATTTAATACTATCAAAAATATTATCAATTTCTTCCGCTTTGATTCCGATGTATCTTAAGGTTATTGATTGACTACTATGATTTAATATCTTTTGAATATAACTGATAATAGCAGGATTATCTTTTATGTTATCTGCATATATCTTGTATGCACCAGTTTTCCTCAGAGTATGTGTACCCAAATTCCCCTTTATTCCGAGTTCGTTAAAAGTAGTCTTAATAATTTTGTGCAAACTTCTTACTGTAATATGGCTATTATCTTTTCTACTAATAAAAATATAATTATCTATATCAAAGGCGTTAACATGGTCTTTATATAGTCTAAATGCTTCCTTTACATCATTATTTATTTTTTGTCTTGCAGCTTTGTCAGTTTTCTGTTCGCCAATAATGAGGTGAGTTCTAAAAGTATCTCCATCTTCTAAAACATCATTCCACCTTATTTTTAACAAATTAGTTGCTCTTAGTAAAAAGTTTGTTCCACAGACCCAGATTGCGTAATCTCTTTTATTGTTTTTACCTTTAAGATATTGTCTAATTTTTTTAACATCTTTTGACTTTTTTACTGGTTGTACTTCTTGAGGTTTTGCTTTCCCATCCCTCTTTAAATTAGCCATAATTATTCACTTCTATAAATGATAACTTATGAGAATATTATACCAAAAGTTAGCATTCAGGAGAGAGTAATTAAGGGAATGTTGTGTTATAACCCTAAGAAAGTATGGTATCCAACGACTATCGAAAGTATGTTTGAAATTGGGTATATAACTCCTTTTTAGAACTTATACTCTTTCGATGTTCGTCATTATTTAACAAGGCAGTAGGGCTAGGTGACCTCTAAAATAGTAAATACGAAATTTTTTAATTACCAGAAGTACATATCATAATATAATTTCATTAATAAAAAAAATCCTACTCATAGGAATAGGATTTAGACAATAATATATGTTTGGAAAAGATGTGAAAAATTATGTTATAATACATTATCATGTACATGTAGCTGATTTATCTAGTGCATTCATTTATTTTTAGAATTTCTCAAATAAAGCTTGTTAGAAGTGTTTATGAATTAGGTAGATAAACGCTCTAGTTTTAAGGATGTTATAATAGAAAAATTGTATTTACATTACTTTATTATCTAAATATTTGACACAGAAATTCAAACCTAGTTCTTCTTCAAATTCACCAATTAAGTCTTTAGCCCAGATACCTAAAGAAAAGATTTCTGCAAATTGTGCTAGAGAAATGACTCATATATTTTTGTAAAAAATTAAATCATAATATATAATAAAGACATGTTTTCCATTATTTATGAATTTAATGATTGAGGAGAATTTTATGGACTTTGTTTATACAATGCTTTCGGGAATTATTGGGGTTATTATTGGTAGCATATTATCTTGGCATTTTAATAATAAAACAGAAAATAAAAAAATTAGAAATGACTTACAATTAAAGGTTGTTGAAGAGGTATCTGTACAAATACTTGAGATTCTTGATTTGTGCAAACAAGTATATTCAAATTATGATAATTTATTTTTATCAATAGGATTATGCTTAGAACAAAAAATAAGTGACGAAGATTACCTTACTACTATTGATAAAATAGATTCTAAAATGGCTAAGAGCATAGAACTATTAGAAAAAAATTTCGAAACTCTTTTTAGACTGTTAAATAATAGAGAAATAATATTATTTGATTTTTTAGATGATATTGAAAAATTAAATAATGACTTTTGGCATTTTTATAGTGTATGTGATGATTTTCGCACTCATTTTGTTTTTGATTTTATTCCAGTTCAATTAGAACTAGTAGAAGGATTAAAAGATTATATGACTAAAATCAAGTGTGAAGAGAGAGCAAAATGGAATATTAAAGATAAAAAGAAGTCATTAGCAAAGCAGAGAGAGATTGTTGATAATAGTTTTAAAGTTTTTATGCTACAGCTAAATGATTTTAGGAATAATTTACAAAATGACTTTTTAGGAGAACTCTTCAATCAAGAGAGAAAAGAAAGAATATATGAGGTAGTATATGGTGAAGTACTACCAGTAGAATATATTTATGATAAGCGTAAAGCAGAGGAAATATACAATAACACCATAAAGAATAAAGTAAAGCTTAAATAATAATTACTTTACTCATTTATGGCTTAACCTTACTGCATAGGCCAATACAAGATTATGTGTTAGAACATAATAATTATAGGGTACCTCCTCATAATTTAAGGCATTTTCTTTGTGCGAGGAAATTTGTTATGAGAACAAGCAATTATCAAAGAAAAAGTTATTGAAAGAGTTGTATGATTTAATAATTGTAAAGTACAGATAATGTAATACAAACTGGGGTGGTCATAATTTTTAAAGCATTTAGAAAAAGAAAAACTAAAAGATTATTTCAGGTTGATAAATTAAAAGATCAATTAGAAAAGTTTAAATCTGATTTAAATAAACACCTAATAGAGCAAGAAGTTCTTGAAATTATAAGCAAAAGAGGAGAAAAATTTTATTTGCTAAGTTATATTAAATTGGATGATACAAGACAAATATTTATTATTGATAAAGAATTAGGAGAAATACAAGATACTATATATGAAATAAATCGAGAAAGTAATATATGTAAAATAGTAGATTTAAAACCATTTTTCTTTAACTCAGAAAGAGATAAAGAGAGATTTTATAGACAAGGAATTGGTAGTGAAATTTTGAATTATATAGAGAAAGACTCGAAACAAAATAATATTAGTCAAATTATAGCGAATTTAAAACAAACTCATTTAGATGAAGGCGTTATGAGGTTTTATATGAAAAATGATTTTGAAATAATAGATGGATATACAGTTAAAAAGAATTTATGCTAATCATTTATTAATCAATCGAAGATAAAGAAGTAGTGTTAAGTCTAAAGTATATTTACTATTGAAAATTCAATATACAAAGGATTAAAAATAGTAATTTGGAGGATTTAATTTATATCTATAAAGGGAACTTATGAACTTCCACTTTCAAATCATTGACATTAGTATGGGTGTAGATTTTGGTTGAGTTTAAATCTTCATGACCAAGCAATTTCTTATTAGAAAAATTGATGTAGATTAATCCTAAGTTTTTCTGATATAATTAAAAACTAAATTTTATGATGTACATCATAGTTCACCCCTTGATTTTTCAATATGAACAATGATATACTAATGCTGAACTATGAATAATGTTGAACATAGACTATGATAAACATACATATAAAAGTGTAGATTTAAAAGAAGAAGGAAAGCTTTTCTAGATGATGAAATTCTGATATAGACTTCAAGCCAAGCCTTTCAGATGAAGACCAAATCAAGAAGATGAACAAGCTTATTGACCTCCTTGAGGATTGTGATGATGTTCAGAACGTGTATCATAATTGGGAAATAGAATAGAGTATAGGAACACTGACAATGAACACCTTCTTATATAATTCCAGATTGGTAGTAAGAGGGTGTTTTAAATAAAAATATTAAATTGAAAAGCAAATTTCCATAAAAGTACTTATAAAGGAGAAATAGATATGGAAGTTCAGATATTTATAAAGGATAAAAAAGAGCCCTTAGTTTATAAGGATGACAGAGTAGATGTACTGGATTTTGAAATGGATGGTGTAAAGTATAAACAAATAAGATATTTTAACTTTAAAAAGAAAAGGAGTAAAAGTGAGTTTGTACAATCGAATCTTATAAACAAGATAGTTACAACTGAAAAATAATTCCTTTTATAATTACAATACATCACAATAATTTATCTACACTGTTAAAGGAAGAACAGGAGGAGAACAAAATGGCACAAAGGTATGTTTATGCTGTAAGAAAAGGGAGAAAAACCGGGATATATAATAGTTGGGATGAGTGTCAGCAGCAAGTTAAAGGATATTCAGGTGCTGAATTTAAAAAATTTAAAGAAAAGGAAGAGGCAATTAGTTATATAAATGGAATAAATAGTTGTATAGAGAATGGCTCAGAGGTGGAAGACTTAAATTTATCAGATGCAGAGGTAAATGCCTATGTAGATGGAAGCTATGACAATAGAGCACATCAATATTCCTCTGGTGTTGTTATTTTGTATAATGGAGAAAAAGTCCTCATAAGTAAATTAGGTGATAATAAAGAATTAGCTGACATGAGAAATGTGGCAGGGGAAATTAAGGGTGCAGAAATGGCAATGGAATTTGCTTTAGAGAAAAAAGCATCAACTCTTACAATATATTATGATTATGAAGGAATAGAAAAATGGTGCAGTGGTGCTTGGAAGACTAAAAAGGACGGGACTAAGAAGTATAAGGAATATTATGATGAAGTATCTAGGAAAGTTAATATACAATTTGTAAAGGTAAAAGCCCACTCTGGAAACAAGTATAATGAGGAGGCAGACCAATTGGCAAAAAAAGTCTTAGGATTATAATTAGTCATTTAATTCTGGGCCTATCTCCTATGTACAGGTGATATATTAACAATAAATATCAAGAAAACCCCTTGACAAATTTCATAATTTTAAGTTTTATAGATTATAAACTGTATAAATGGCAATACTCTGAATACACAAATATTTAGGAGGTAGCCATTTTGTTAGATAGAGAAGAAAATTTAAAGCTAATTTCGCTGGAGATTAAACGGCTAAAATTATTGAAGAAAATAAAATCCCTTAAAAATACTATGGTAGAGCTAAGGGAAATAGAAGAAGAGCTTAAAGAAAAATTAAATAGAATTGAAGTTTTGGAAGAAATAACATTAGAAGAAATTTTAAGGCAAATCCATTTACTAAAGGAAATAGATATGGATATTGGTGTATTAAAGATTAATAAAATAGAGGCTCCTATTAAAAAGTTAATGGAAAGTAAATTAAACTCCCTATTACCCTTTCAGAATATAACTAATAGATTGAATAAATAGGTGGATAGAAGTAGATGTTAGGTATTGTAGTAGAAAAGCAGCATATGATGTATAATAGTTAAAATCTTAGATTTTTAAAGAACAGAGAATTTTTGTCTTTGTTCTTTTTTAAATTATATAATGAAAGCATTTTAAAAAAATAGTGATTAATAGTATTGACAATAGCAATTTATGATGTTAAAATTTTGAATAATTATAATATTCGTCAAATATTTAAACGCTAGGACGGAGAATGGTATTTTATATAAAATAGTTACAGAGAGTCGGTGTTTGCTGAAAACCGATACTATCTATAAAATACATATCACTCCCGAGCTGTATCCTTGAACACATTCCTATAGAGATTCAAGTAAAGCTTTAGGTATATTAATGTACATATGAAAATTTACTAGAAGCATCTAGTATTTTAATATACTTAAGTTTTACCATCTGAATTATCTATGTTAATAGAGGATAACGATTAGCCTCGTTAAAGGCTTAGGTTTGTTAGAACTGAGAGAGAGGCATCTATCTATATAGATGCAATTAAGGTGGTACCACGGGAATATACTCGTCCTTGAAGAAGATTCTTCATGGGCGTTTTTTTATGCATTAAATACAAATTATTATTGGAGGTAATAAAATGGGAAGAGGTACTAGTTATGCTTTAAAATATTATAAGCCATTGCCAAAGCTTGAAGAGGTTAAAGCTGCGCGGAAAGGTCTTGAGGGAATAGTTACTAAAACGGAATTAATATATAGCTCAATCTTTAGTATGGAATATGGAAATGAAATCTATATAAAGCCAGAAAATCTTCAAATTACTGGTTCATATAAAATACGAGGGGCTTATAATAAAATCAGCAAGTTAAATCAAAGGCAGAAGAGTAAGGGTTTAATAGCCTCCTCAGCAGGAAATCATGCCCAGGTGTTGCCTACTCTGCACAAAAACTTGGTATAGAAGCTACTATCGTTATGCCTAAAACTACTCCCCTAATCAAGGTAGAAGCAACTAAAAAATATGGAGCAAAGGTTGTACGGGCTGGAGATACCTATGACGAAGCATATAGTGAGGCTTTAAGACTTGAAAAGAAGATGGATTATACCTTTATTCATCCCTTTGACGATTTAGATATAATTGCTGGTCAGGGCTCAATTGGAATAGAAATCCTAGAGGAATTAGAGAATATAGATATTATCATAGCACCTATAGGAGGCGGTGGGCTAATTAGCGGTATCGCTGTTGCTGCAAAATCTATTAAGCCCTCAATAAAGGTTATTGGGGTAGAGCCTGAGGGAGCAAATGCAATGAAGCTTTCAGTTGATAAAAACGATTTAGTTTATCTTGACAAGGTTGATACTATTGCAGATGGCGTAGCAGTTAAAAAGCCTGGGGATATTACTTTTTCTATAATAAGGGATTATGTAGATGAAATAGTTACAGTTTCCGACTATGACCTGATGGAAGCTCTGCTTGTGTTCTTAGAAAGGCATAAGCTTGTAGCTGAGCCAGCGGGAGTACTGTCCTTGGCTGCCCTAAAAAAAATAGAAGAAAGAAATAAAAATGTTGCATGTGTTGTAAGTGGCGGGAACATAGATGTTGTGACTATGTCCTCTTTAATAAATCGTGGACTTGTTTCTAGGGGGAGAATATTTTGCTTTTCTGTTGAGCTTCCCGACACACCTGGACAACTTCTAAAGGTATCAGAAATACTTGCAAGTTTGGGAGCAAATGTTATTAAACTCGACCATAATCAATTCAAGAGCGTTGATAGGTTTATGAATGTAGAACTTGAAGTAACAGTGGAAACAAATGGTCATGACCATATAAATGAAATAATAAATCTTCTTGATAAATATGGATATAGGATTAATAAGGTATATTAGATAAATATATATTTACTTTTTCAGCTTAAAATTATTTAAGTGTTTCTTTTCCTCTAAAAGTTCTTTATTCATAAAATCTAAATATAGTGCTGTAGAAACATTATAGATGAGTGATTGAGAAAGTTAACTTACTTCAGCAGCCACAGAGAATCCTTTTGGTTCATGTTATAAACCTGTTTTTAACATAATAATAGAGGTTAAACAGGTTTATAGAAATCCCTCAAAAGGAAACCTCAGATTCTACATATCTATATGTATAGATGAAAAAATATAAAAAAAGTGTTAAAATTGTAGAGAAGTAAGGGTTAAATATTTAGAGGTGTAGGAGGAAGTTTTATGTTAGAGGTAAAAGGAAGATATAATACTGCAAAAGTATTTACACATAATATACAGGAAGAAGCCATAGCCCAGATAGTTGAATTACTAGACCAAGAGGCATTTAAGGGAAGCAGGGTAAGGATAATGCCCGATACCCATGCCGGAAAGGGCTGTGTAATAGGCTTTACTGCAAATTTGGGAAACAAGGGAATCCCTAACTTGGTTGGAGTTGACATAGGATGCGGTATTATAGCAATAAAACTTGGGTCTATTGAAATCGATTTTGAAGGTCTAGATAAATTTATAAGGGATAATATTCCCCATGGAAATAAAGTTAATAAAAAAATCCAAACTAGATTTGATAAAGGGTTTCATGATAAAATTGCTGAAATATCTAATAAAACTAAGGGTAACTTTAAAAGAAATCTATTATCCATTGGTTCATTAGGTGGAGGAAACCATTTTATTGAAGTTAATCAAGATAAGAATAGGGATAAATGGTTAGTGATTCACTCAGGAAGTAGGAATTTTGGACATAGGATTGCCGAATATCATCAAAGGAAGGCAATAGAATATTGCAATAAACAGGTTGAATATTTTAATGATGAAAAAAATAAACAGATAGAAATTTTAAATCAAGAAAACAGGCAGGGTGAAATAGAGACTGCTATTGAAAAAATAGAAGCATTAATTAATAAATATAATTTACCAAAGTACCTATGTTTTCTTGAAGATGTTAAGCTTGAAGAGTATCTAAATGATATGAAAACAGCTCAAGACTATGCAAATCTTAATAGAAAAGTGATGGCTAAGAAAATATTAACTTATTTAGGCTTAGATATTAATAGCTTGGAACATTTCCAAACTATCCATAACTATATTGATTTTGAGGATATGGTTATTAGAAAGGGTGCAATATCTGCTTTAAAGGGTGAAAAAGTATTGATTCCTATTAATATGAGGGATGGAAGTATTATTGCAGTTGGCAAAGGCAATGAAGACTGGAATAACTCAGCACCCCATGGAGCAGGGAGATTGATGAGCAGGAGTAGGGCCAGAGAAGTGATTGACTTAGAGCAATATAAACATAGCATGAAGGATATATGGTCTACCTCGGTTAAGGAATCAACGCTGGATGAAGCTCCTATGGTTTATAAGCCCATAAAAGAAATCTTAGAGAATATAAAAGATACTGTTGAAATAGTGGATATTATTAAGCCACTATATAATTTTAAGTCATAAAGGTTGGTATTAATAATAGTTTCAGGCTTTTGACAAATCTGAATTTTTTGTCGTTGTTTAATTCGAGAACCATTTTTTATATCCTGGGGCCTCTCGATTTCAGCACGCTTTGAATTTCAAATTTGTCAAAAGCCTGCCGTTTTATAGGCAGGCCTGAATTTTTCATGAATTGAAATACTACTAAAATTAAAGAGTTACATATACCTAAGCTCCTATTAGTTTTTTAAGATAATATTATTTTCACTGCTTCTAGAAGATTTTTCACATTATAATCTGCTTTACTATAGGGCTTACCTATTTTGATAGTTTTACAATGACTTTTATTACCTGCTTCAATGTCTACATTTCTATCTCCTATCATAAAGGAATTTTTTAAATCCACATCATATTTTTTTGCAAGTCTCTTAAGCATGCCTGGTAAAGGTTTTCTACAGTTACATTTAGTTTTAAAGTGGGGGCAGTATTCTATTCCATCTATATTTGCACCAGATTTTTTTATCTCATTTATCAACTTCATATGAATTTCCTTTAAATCTTTTTCTTTAAAATATCCCATTTCTATGCCTCCTTGGTTCGTTACTACAAACACGTAATAACCGGCATTATTTAATTGCAAGATAGATTCTGCCGACCAAGGATATAGCTTTAAGTCTTCAGGGCTATTTACAGGCTTACGGTTATCATTTATGACACCATCTCTATCTAAAAAAACTGCTTTCTTCATAGAGCAACTCTCCTCCATGTCTATTTTATATCTATAGAATAAAATAAATCAATAAAAATATTTAAAGGATTAAAAGTAAAATTCAATTGTATGGAGTATTTTTAGTCATATTTTACCTGATAGATTACAATATTAAAATGTCCACTACTATATAGATGAGTGATTGAGAATGTTAACTTACTACAGCAGCCACAGAGGATCCTTTAGGCTCATGCTATAAATCTGTTTATAGATAAGTAATAAGAAGGTAAAACAGATTCATAAAAATCGCTCTAAAGGAAACCTCAGTGTCTGCTTTCGTTTATTAAGTTTGTATGTCACACATCTATAGCTTGTAACCTATATAAGCTAAATATTTAATGACCTTGATGATATTCCCATAGACAATTGTGCTCAATCTAAGCTATAGGATTTTTTTAATAATAAAAATTGTAATGAAAATTAGAGGTCATTTATGATAAAATAAGATTTAAGCAAATTTATGTTTTTTTTTCGATACTTTATTTATGGGAACTAAAATCTATTTTAATAATATAATTATACTATTTAGGACGTTTCTTTTTATAATTTAATATTTTGAAGAAGAAATGTAGGAGTGTAGACTATTTTCTTTTAAAAATTTATTTAGATTTAAGGTCTATCATCTCTTTGAATATTTCTTCAAATCAATTAATGTATTCGGAGGATAAAGGTGAAACAGAATGCTGTAATAAAAATCACATTAATTGGGGCTTTAATAGGCAGTTCACTTGTAACTTTTTCTGGTTATGGCATTTTTTTAATATTATTTTTTTACTTGATAATTAAAGGAGAAGGAAAAAAAATATTTTCTTTAGTACTAGAGGAGAAATATATATTATTACTTTTTTTCTATCTTATATTGTCCTTATTTAGATCAAATTATAAAGTCGATAGCCTACTAGGTTTTTTAGGAATTTTTATAGCAGTACTTATTTATATAGTAATTAGAAAATATATAAATTCTATTAATGAGACTAAGGATATATTAAAATTTTTCGTTATTAGTAATATAATAATTTCTACATATGGTATTATTCAATTTTATTTTATTAAGGATTCTTATTTTTCTGCCAGTTGGATAGATAGTAGTGTATATAACATTAGCATGAGAGCATATTCAAGTTTGTTAAATCCCAATGTACTATCGGGTTATTTAATTTTTTGTATTAGTCTACAGTTAACTGCTTTAGAAAATATCAAGCTTAAAAAAATGAATGTAATATCCCTTATACTATCAAGTTTTTGTTTGATTTTAACATATTCTAGGGGGGCATGGATATCTTTATTAATAATTTTATTGCTTACATACTGCTATAGGAAAAAAATTATATATATATTATATTCCCTTGGGTTTTTTATTTCTTTGATTTTAATTAATGGAAATGCGGGTATTGAGAGGATAAGTTTAAATAATTCTTTAAATGATAACAGCTTACAATATAGAATAGAGATATATAGGTCAGTTCTTAAGGTTATAGATGAGCATTTTTTCTTTGGCACCGGTTTAAATACTATGAAGAATTATATACATAATTACTCACAGATAATTAATTCTCCTGTACATCATGCCCATAATCTTATTTTAAATATACTTGGGGAAACAGGTTTTATTGGACTAATTATTTTTAGTATGATTTTAGTGGGACTAATAAAAGATTTATATTATATATATAGACTAGAAGGTAGTTTTTATAAAGATACTGCTGTTTCTTGCTTTTTAGGTTTTCTTTCTATATTTATACATGGTTTTGTAGATATGCCAATTATTGCTCCACAATTTCTATTTTTTGTAATCTATATTTATGCCTTTATTATAAATATAAAGGACATGACAGCTTCTTTTAAAAGATCATCACATCCTTATTGTGATAACCGAAAGTGTAGTGGAGGGGAAGTATATGAAACAAGAAATATTAGCTTTAAAAAGGGCTATTTTAGAGCTTGAGGTCAATAGTTCTGTTAATAAAGAAAATAAGCTTATAAAAAGTCTTGACAATATTATTTGTATATGTGAAAAAATTAAAAACGGTTTTCAAAAGAAATGTGACACTACTTATAAAAATTTAAAATGTTCAAAAATTAACACAATCTCTTTTTTATACAAGCCTTTACGTGTGAGAAACTACTTTGAAGGGGATTATATTGTAAGATTTGGTGCGGCAAGGTCCCAGGACTTAAAGGATGCTAAGGCATTAAAGGCCCATAACGAGTTTTGGATTCAGCATAAAACAATTAAGGGAAACATTTTTGGCTCTGTCCCAAAGGAGCTTTTAAATGAGAATTCTATTAAATCCCTTGTAACTAGTGGATGGATGGAAACTGAGGTAGATATATTTGATATTAGTGATGGTACTGAAAATATAAGAGAAATTATGGATTTTTGCGAAAGGGAATTTAATCATTATATACTTATAGAAGAGGAACTCACAAATACACATTTAATATTGCATTATAAAATAGGTTAAATATTCCTATTGGATTAAAACTAAAATAAATTTGAAAGAAAACAGTGAAAACCTATAAATTTTTCTTTCAAATTTATTTATTTTTAAAGCTGTTTATCCATGTTAATTTGTATATTTAAGAAATATGGAAATCCTATAGTATTTTTATTCCTATAGGAATTTTTCTTTAACCTTATTCCAGAAATTATACTCCTTAAACCGCAGTAACTTTATCTTTAACTCAGATAATCTTATATTAACCTCACAGATTCCATTATGCCTATATTCAGTTCCATCGGTTGCGACTAATATGGAGTTTTCATATGCGTATTCAGGATGGATTTTTATGGTAGAGTACTTAGGTACAATTATACTTGAGGTAAATGAACGATAGGCTATAGTATTTATAGGAGCCATAGGTGTAATTTGCATTATGTTAAGCCTTGGGTCTACAATACTTCCCCCTAAGGAATAGTTGTATGCTGTACTACCCGTAGGTGTAGAGACTAAAATACCATCACCACTGAATTTTTCCAAAAAACTCTCATCTAAGGATAGGTTTAGGTGTATTGTTGTAGACTTGTAGGCTTTTATCACAATTTCATTTATTCCTAATATTTCGATACAACTGTCCCTTGTACATATCAAACCTTCAATAGGGTTAATTTCATCAATTCTGTAATCGCCTTTTTTATATTTAAAAATAAATTCATCTAATTCATAGGGAGATAAATCTTGAAAAAATCCCAAATGACCTGTATTTATGCCTATAATGGGTATGTCAGGGAAATTATGTTTATGTAAAGTTCTAAGGAATGAGCCATCTCCTCCAATGCATATAATTAAATCTGCATTTGGGTCAAAATTTTCTGATACAATAAAATCATTTTTTCCTAGCTTATGCTTTAAAATTCTTTCTGTTTCCTTCGAAACTGGTTTACTGTTTGAAACAATATTTATTATTTTATTTATTATGTCCATGATAATATTCCTCTCTTTTTATATCTAGAAGCTATATTTCCTTGATTTATAAAAACTATGTTTTAGAATTATTAATTTGGAGTTGTACTCTTTTCATACTTATAGTATTATTCTTGAATAATTTTTAAATTCCTTCAAAGTATATATTTTAATAGAGGAAGAATTAAATTTTAATATTACTGTTGGAGAAATATTTGAAGTAGTGTATCATAGATATGTAATAAAATTGCTTATGGAGTTTTACTATTATAGAATACTAACAGAATTAGGTGATGAAATGAATGATGGGATTGATTCTAATACTTTAATATTTAAGATAGAAGATGAAGATATTGGTATTAAATTAAAGGAAGTTCTCTATGGTAAAATGAAGCTTTCTGGAAGACTGATAAGAAAATTAAAAAAGAATAAAACTATTTTTGTTAATGATAATAATATTTCCTTAAGTAGCAAGCTAAGAAGGGGAGATATTGTGAAGGCCATAATGGTGGATGAAGCTAATAAATTTGAGGCACAGGATATTCCAATAACAGTGGTTTATGAAGATGTGGATATTTTAATTATAAATAAACAGCCTAATATTGTGGTTCATCCTACAAAGAATTATAAAGATAATACTATAGCCAATGGACTTGTTAATCATTTACTCAAAACAGGTGAGGATTTTAAAATAAGGTTTATTAATAGGTTAGATAGAGATACGTCAGGATTATTAATGGTTGCCAAAAACCCCTTTGCTCAGCAGGAATTATCTAATCAAATGCATAACAATATGGTTGAAAAGAAATATTTAGCAGTTGTAAAGGGAAGGATGGAAAATAGTTTTGGAACTATTGATGAACCAATAGGTTTAAGTGAAGATGATTCTATTCATAGAAAAGTAATTGAAAGTGGCCAAAAAAGCATAACCCACTATGAAGTTATAGATAGGTATGAAGAGGCTACCTTAGTTAGATTAACTCTTGAAACTGGAAGGACTCATCAGATTAGGGTCCATATGAAACATATTGGACATCCCTTAATCGGTGACGGACTCTATGGATATTTAGATGAAAAACTAATAGGTAGGCAGGCACTACATGCCGAAACTTTAAAATTTTTTCAACCAAGAACTGGTAAAGAAAGATTTATAAGGGCAGAAATTCCAGAGGATGTAAAGAAACTTATTGAAAAGCTATCAAGGTAAAGTCTTATACTTTAAAATCTGTAGCTAGAAGGGCGATGAATAGCCACTTTTGTTAACAAAGTTAACAAGATGATAGACTTTAACAAACTTCCAAGTTCAAGGAACACTGAAATTGGGAGTTTGTTAACAGCCTCAAGGGTCTAAGACGCTTTTTTACGTTATGCATTACATAAAAATATCTAATAACATTCCCCGAATACCATCCAGTCTATTTATAATTTTTAATTTATCCTGTTCTGTATCTAAAAAATCCTTTGTTAAATTTTCTAACTCTTGGTCAATTTCCTTAATTGAAGCTAATACTCTATGGCGACCTCTTCTATCTAAGAAGTTGTCCTTGGAAAATTTATGGGAGTTACTAACAGTTAGACTTAGAAATTCCTTTACTAATTTTTTATACTTTAAAATATCACCTAGTTCAAAGTTTTTTTCAATTTTCCTTGATTGTAGGTCTATGTCACTCAATAATGTAGTCAGTTTCTCCTGTAAAGAATCTTCATTCAGGCCCTTTAGCTTTAAAGCAAAATCACTTTGTACCTGCTTTGGAGGCTTTGCAGACTCCTTAGCTAGTAATGAATTTACAGTATTATCAGTATTATGTTTGTTAATGTCTGATATTTTCATAATAATTCACACCCCATCTTTTAGCCCATAATATGAATAGTTTTCAAAGCTTAATTATACTATAAAAGTATTTAAAAAATTATATAATAATATAAAATTTATAAATTAAGGTCTTTACTTAGATTTCTATAAGCTTAAATGAAAATTTACTTACACAATATATTTCGGATACAAGCAGTTACTTTTTTAATATATTTTAATAAATCCTTTGAGAAAATACAATATCATAATCGCTACTTTTAATTTTTTGACTAATAGGTTATAATATAGGTAAGAATGTTAGCCTAAGATGTTCGTTAAGGCCTTGAAAATTCAACCACCAATAGACATCCGGGAGTTCGGGTTTCTATGGCTATGGCATGCCTTGGCAGAGGACGTCAAAATCATAGAATAGAACACCCACCTAAGTGATACCGGGTGTGAATTTACAAGGTAACGACATCTTGGGTAAATAGTAAGCAGCCTTGAAATACTACATATTTTCAAGGTTTTTTATTTTGCTCTAAATTATAGATTTTATTGAAAAGAGAAGATATATTTTATGGTTTTAAGCTTCACACTGCCTGTCATTATGATACATAATAAATATATTAATCCTCCAATTAAAGTGGGGATTAGAACACTTACGCCAATTGGAAAGCCAATGTATATCAAATACTTATTACTAAGTATAATTACTACTATCATTACTATAGCAGACATAAGGGGACTTACAATATGTTTTAGAAATTTTATTTTGATACTCATAAAATATTTTAAAGTAGAAAGATTCAACAAAAAGATTATAAATGAGGAAATCATGAAGCCGATAATGAATCCATTGATTCCAAGCCTAGGAATACTTACTAAGTAATATATACATACTAGATGTATGGACATACCAATGAGATAATTTATCGTAGTTAATACTTGTTTTCCTAAACCATGTAGTATCCCTCCAATGATGTGATGAAGGCTTAAAAATATAATTGAGGCTGCTAAATACCTTAGATAAATTCCTACACTAGGCTTATTGTAAAGAAAAGAACAAATTGGCATTGCAAAGAAGAAAAATATAAATGCAACTGGTATAGAAATAAGCAATGCTACTCTTAGAGCTAATATAGATTTTGATTCGATACTTGTGGATCTCATTAGGGCATTTTCAGCAGATATATTGGGAATCAGATTTACAACGAGGGCAGAGGTAACAATAAATGGAAGAAATAATAAAGGCATAGTCATTCCAACTACCTCTCCAAATTTTGTAACTGACTGTTCTAGGCTATATCCTGCAACTTGAAGACGGTGGGGAACTAGAAACATGTTAGCTGACTGCATTAGTACTGAAACAAGTTTAGCTATGGTGGTTGGGAATGAGATAGATATTATTTGCCACAGTATGGAAGCTGAGCTAGTAAAATCGCCTATATTGCTTCTAATCTTTGAAGTCCTTACATTAAATGATTTAAGTTTAAAAATAAGAATAATTAATCCTCCTATTTCTCCAACTGTTATTCCCAGAGTTGCTATCATAACTGAAAGCTTTAAATCTGTCGGTTCAAAAACATGTAAAATACCTATTACGAAGAAAACCCTCACAAATTGCTCTACGATTTGGGCCCTGGCCGAAGGCATAACATCTTTAAGTCCATAAAAGTAGCTTCTTAAAATAGATGATAGAGTAACAATGGGGATAGCAGGAAGTAATGCTACTAAGCTCTTGCTTAGTTTGTCACTTTTAATGATATAGGTCGTTAAGAATTCAAGGTTTTTAAATGTTAAAATACACAGGATAACTGATAAGAAAAGGCCAAGTATTGTACTGATAAATAAAGTTTTTTTACATTCTCTATAGTTTTTCTGAATCATTTTTTGGGCAATAATTTTAGATACTGCAATTGGAATCCCAGAGGAAGTTATAGTAATGAGTACTAAAAAAACATGAAAAACTAGATGGAATAATCCTATACCTTCTGAGCCTAAAACCCTTGATAGCAAAACTTTATATAGAAATCCTAGAAAGCGAACTAAAAAATTAGCTATTATAAGTACTATAGTGCTATATATAAATGATTTTTTCTTCAAATTATTACCTTCCTTCTATATGAATTTTAAGGCCAGAAATCAGCTTTATTTCAGATAGATATATCTATAATAGGACTTTATAATAAATATTCCTAAATCAAATTAAATATGACACTGTCAGATATTTCATATAGGAAAGCATCTTTAAAAGATTAATAGACTAGAAAAATGTGGAATGCTTCATTGTTTTCTTCTAAATTTATTTTAAGCTCTAGGCATTATTATCTATAGCAGAGTATTTACAAAAGATATATGTCCCTGAATTATTTTTATAGAAAGAGAAAAAATAATAATGGGAGGAGATGGAGCTATGGAAATTATATGTCCTTTGTGTAATGGGTTAAGGGAATTTCAGATTGATTGTGAAAAATGTAGGGAAGGGATGAAAGATAGAGGTAGGATTGCTGAATATTATGATAACTACAGCTCTTATCTTGATATAGGTATAACAGAACTTATAGATGGTGTTTGTAATGATGAGTGTGTACATATTTTTACATGTAAGAACTGTAATCACGATAAGCGTGTTTCTATTGATAAAATATTTAATTAAGAAAAATTATTGTAATAGTGGGGGTGTGGTTCTAGTCCGATGAAACTTTGAATGAAATAGGAGATTCATTGAATCAGGTATAAAAGTTTTATAGAAGAGAGATATAGAAAGTTAACTTACTACAGCAGCCACAGAGAATCCTTTAGGCTCATGCTATAAATCTGTTTTTAGATAGGTAATAGAAGGTAAAACAGATTTATAAAAATCGCTCTAAAGGAAACCTCAGTGGCTGATTTCGTTTATTAAGTTTGTAACTCACTCATCTATATTTATAATTGTCCTAAATCTAGGCTGTAAAATAAATATTTTGATACATAAAATTACAGTTAAAAGAGAAAATAATAGAGAAAATAAGGAGGTGGTAAATATGAATTTAGATACTAGGGATACGATTTTAAAAAAATTGCTCGATGCCCAAGAAAATGTACGGGACTACGAAAGCTTTTCAAAGAATGTGGATGACCCTGAGGTAAGTGATACATTTAAACAGTTCGCTGAGGAAGCGGGTATGCAGGCTAGAAAACTTCAAGAATTGATTGATAAATACGATAAAAAATAAGGTGTGAAATTTCCACACCTTATTGATTTTTACTTAGGCTTCCCCCTACAAATGGGGGATTTTCTTTGTCTACTTTAGGTGTAATAGAGTTTCCTCATAAAATATACTAAGCTATGTAGGATTAGATGTTCTTAGGTTCTAATCAAATATATAAAATTTGAAATAAAGCAGTTTTCGTTTATAATTAAACTATGGAGGTAATTATGTAACTACCTAGTCTATGGGCTATAAATCTCAGGTTTATGCCATATTTACTATATAATCTTATCAAATCTAAGTTATATAATTATCTGTATAGGGATAAAATGTATTGTAGATTAATATATTAGAAAAAGCAAAAGATATTATAAGGATGGTACATTATGGAGAAATTTAAAAGCATTAAGCTTAATAGAAATTCAGGGGAGCATCTTTATACCCAATTATATAATTCAATAAAGCAGTTAATAATGGATGAGGATATTAAAGCCAACGAAAAATTACCACCTATTAGAAAACTTGCTGAATTATTAAGTTTAAATAATATAACTGTGGTAAAGGCCTATAGTTTGCTTGAAGAAAAGAACTATGTTTACAAAAAAATAGGGAGCGGTACATTTGTTTCTTCTGTTGAAGAGGAATTTCATAGGTTAGATGATGAGGCCTATGAAGATATGAGATTAATGGATAGAGGACAAATAGAAGTTAGAGAAAATGTGATAAACTTTGCAAGTGCAACTCCTACTCCCGAATTATTTCCCGTTGGAGATTTTAAAGAAGTACTTAATGAGGTTTTGGATAGGGACAAGGGATTGGCCTTTGGATATCAAGAAAGCAAAGGATACTTTCCACTGAGGGAATGTATAGTAGAATATTTAAAAATATATAAAATCAGTACTTTAGTGGAAAATATTCAGATAATATCAGGAGCACAGCAGGGGATTGATGTAATATCTAAAGCATTACTGAGACATGGTGATACTGTTATAGTTGAGTCACCAACTTACACAGGAGCAATTGCCACCTTTGAGTCTAGAGGAGCAAAAATGCTTCAGGTTCCGGTTTCAAAGGAAGGTATTGATTTAAATGTTTTAGAAGGATATATTGAAAGATATAAACCAAAACTCATATACACTATGCCTAACTTTCAAAACCCAACTGGCTATTCTTACAGTAGGAGGGCCAAAAAAGAACTTCTTGATTTAGCATATAGAAAGGGATTAATCGTAATTGAAGACGATTATTCCACGGATTTAAATTTTTATACAGATGAAAATGCAACTCTAAAAAGTATGGACAGCAATGAAAACGTAATTTATATAAAAAGCTTCTCAAAAATTTTTATGCCTGGTTTACGATTAGGATTTCTTGTTGTGCCAAGGTCTGTTAATAATGAAATCTTAATGGCAAAACAAGCTTCAGATATTTCAACATCTGGACTTATTCAAAGAGCCTTCGATTTATATTTAAGAAAGGGAATTTGGAGAAGGCATATTTCATATATGAAAAAGATATATAAGGAAAGATTTGATATTATGTCACAGAGTTTAGAAGAGTATTTACCAGAGGCTACAATCTTTGTAAAACCCGCTGGAGGAATAAATTTTTGGATTGGATTAGTTGACGGTTTTTCAGCTAAGGAGCTTTATTCACAAAGCATAAATGCGGATATAGCATTTATACCTGGTGGAGTATTCTATCCCCAGGAGGTTGACAGTAACTTTTTACGACTTAGTATTGCTGATGTCTATCCTGACGACATAAAAATTGGTATTCAAAGACTTAGCCAGGCCATAACTAAATATTATCAAAGAAATAGTATAAGAAGTCAAAAGAAGAGTATTTACAGACCAATATTGTGACAACAAGGATTTCTATGACCCTTTATTAAGTTAAGATTTGGATTTGTTTTCTCAGAAAAATTTGTTATACTTTGCTTGCATTATGAAATAAAAATAAGGCGACTTAGGTCGCCTCATCAAATTTAGGATGTTTAGTTTTAATATGCTTAGATTGGTGATAAAAATTTATGCTTGGGCCTTTTCCTTTTTAGGTATATTTTGTTCTTTTTTCAGTCCTTTAATAACTTCCATACCTTTAACAATCTCATTTTTCATTTTGCACTTACCATCAAATGTAGCTTTTTCTTCTACAATAAAGGTACTAACATCGATATCGCCAAGTAACCTTCCTGTACTGGATATCTTAAGATGATCAGTAGCTATGACATTACCCTCTACTAGACCAGAGATTTCAATGTTACTTGTTTTTACATTTCCTACTACTTTGCCTTCCTTACCCACAATAATGTCACCATTAACTTCAATGTCACCATTAAAAACTCCATCAATCCTTAATAATCCACTAGTTTTTAAAGAACCTTCAAAGGTCGCATTATTACCGATTAAGGTATCAAATCCTTGAGGCGAAACATTACCATTTTTCTTAAACATTTTTATTCCTCCTAAAATTTTTGTTGTTTTATTTATTCTCTAGTACTTTTAAAGGATTAATATGCTGTCCATTATAACGAATTTCAAAATGAAGGTGAGGGCCAGTGCTTCTTCCAGTGCTACCTAGATGGGCTATTGCCTGTCCTTTTTTTACTCTATCCCCTACTTTAACGAGATTTTTATTATTATGAGCATAGACACTTTTATATCCATATCCATGGGAGATAATAATTACTCTACCATAATTACCATTCCATCCAGAATAGGTTACAATACCACTGCCAGCAGCAGCAACTTTTAGACCAAATCTATTAGCTATATCAATTCCATTATGAAAACTACGTCTTCTCGTAAAAGGGTCTTTCCTGTAGCCAAAGTATGAAGATATTCTTCCAATTATCGGCCATTTATCAGGACGGCTTTCTAAATATTTTAATTGTTTCTCAACATCCTTAATTAGATGGTCGTAATTTTCCTTCTGTGATTCTATTAAGTTTGTTATAGCATCCACAGATTCAGTTTCCGTTAAACTTGTTAATTGGTAATAGTCATGATCCTTTATGGCATCAAAATCCATGGAAAGCAAATCTAATGACCTAGAGACAGTTGAGTTTTCCTTCTTTTCCTCATCGGAGCTTAAACCAACCATATTTCTAATCTTGCTTTCCAATTCATGTAACTGGGCCAGTTTACCTATAACGAATTCAGAAGTACTTTTTAAATCTTTAATTTCGACATGTTGACGGTCAACAATATCATTAAGACGATCAATTTTATCCATTTTAACCTCTAAATCACCCGAAAGCAAACCATTCTCGTAGAAGAGATATAGCGTTGAGCACATAAGAAATATGGATATTGTGGTGAAAAAGGTTAAAGTTAAATAAATTAATGTTTTGGGAATTGCAAACTGTTTAGTGCTTTTACCATTATGGGGTATTACTACAAAAGTAAATTTACCTTTGCAAAAATCTTTAAGTTTCTTTATAATATCCATAAATTATTAGCCTCCAAATAAAAAATAAATATTACAATTCTATTAATAAAATATTACAAAATTAATTGCCATTTACTAAAATTCAACATTAAATTTAAAAATCCTTTCCCTAATACAAAAAATGATAATATTTTACTAAATATAAAAACTATTAATGATGAAGGAATTTTACAATAATTGTAGAATTTAATATATTTAATTAGTCCTTATTTAATATATGAATGTTTCACAACAAATAGTGTATGCCATAAGGCCTAGGACCAAAAATAAATGTTATAAAATTATCAATAGAAAAATGAGAGTCCTAAGATAAAAGGTTTGAACCTTTTTCCAAGGAGGTACCAATTATGAAACTAATTAATAATAGATATAAACTTATAAATATGCTAGAAAAAGATGTCTTTGGGACTACATATATAGCATCGGATTTATCGAATGAAAATAAGAAAATGTTATTAAAGTTGATATATATTAAAAATAAAGATAAAAAATTTATAGATTTTCTTATACATAATTTTATTAGGATAGCTTCCCTTAAACATGTATATTTGCAACAATCTAATAGTTTTAATATAATCAACACAATAGATACTAAAAAAGTAGATGATTTCCAATATTTTTATACTAGTGAATACGTTGAAGAAAAATTCGATAATTACCAAGACCTACCTAGGCTTGAGATAAATAATATATTTTTAAAACTATGTTATGCCCTTAACTATTTACATTTTAGAGGAATAGCCTACAAATATTTGAACTTTGAAAATATAGTAACCGTTAATAATGAAGGGAATGTTGAGTATAAACTTAGAGACCTAGTAACTATATATCAATATCAAGAGAATATCAGTTCTATTAACCAATATAATAATCAATTTATTGCTCCAGAAATAAAATCTGGAAAAAATGGAGACTATTCTTCTGATATTTATTCACTTGGAGTAATTTTATTCTATATTTTTAGTGGTTTAGACTATAAAAAAAGTGATTTTAATGAAGTTTTGAAAAAAAGTAATGGTAATAATGGCTTAACAAGAATACTTGAAAAAATGACTGCACCAGATCCAAGCAGTAGATATAAGAACATTTTAAAGGTAGTTAATGACCTCAAAGAATATTTAGCAGTGGAATATGACTTTTTTGATAGGAATTGTTATGAAAAATTATATTTTAATATTCCACTAGTTAGTAGATTACAGGAAAAGAGTATAGTTATAGATTCAATTAATGGCAAATTTTTAGGCAAGTTAGAAGATAATTTTATATTTGTTTACGGAGAGGCTGGAATAGGAAAGAGTAGGTTTGTTAAAGAGATTGATTTTCAAGTTAGAATGAATAAGATAAATGTTTGCTCAATTGAAGTAAGTCAAGAAAACGAGCAAATGTTTTATATTTATAAAATGATTCTAAAATTCATTGTTAAACACAACAAAATAGATAATGACTTGATTGATAAATATGGAAATGAACTAGTAAAAATATTGCCTGGGCTAACATCTATGTGGAATGTAAAACCTAGTGAAACACTAATGGAAGATAAAGAGATACTTAGGTTAAATAACCGTATCTATAATTTCATCAGTGAATTTGCATCTAAAAATCCATTAGTAATTATCTTAGATAATATTCATTATGTCCATCAGAATGACTTAAATATCTTAGAGCATTTGATAAAAAATACAAAAAATAGTTCTCTGGTTATTATTTGTACCTATAGACATGAAAGCAGCTTAAAATTTAGTGGTTTTTTAAGCAAATTAAAGGAAAACAAAAAAACTAGGTTTATCCAATTACGCAAGTTGAATTTTGAAGAAACGGCAATTATGATTAAAGATATTTTGGGAATGAATTATAAGCCATTGAGATTAACTACAAAAATAATGGAGGAAACAAATGGAAATCCACGTTATGTAGAGGAGATTGTAAAAAGTTTATTTGTTAATGGACAGATACTTATTAATGAAGAGAGATTATGGTTTGTAGATATAGATGATATATATGACTTAGAATTACCATCCAGTATAGACGATGCAATATTAAAATCTATACATTCCTTAGATTCAATTACTAGAGATGTTTTAGATGTCATATCAATCTTTCATTTTCCCGTATCCCTCCAAACAATTAGCAAAATAAGTGATAAGGATGAAGCTTCTATTATTAAAGTTTTAGTAAATTTAGTATGTCTTAGGATTATTAATGAAAAATTTGAAGATTGGGGTTACTCCTACGATTATTACGATAAACATATAAAAAGTTTCATTTATAATAATATTGGTGATAACCAGAAAAGGTGTTATCATTTAAACGCTGCAAAAATTTTAGAGGATTTCTATATTAGAGAAGGAAGGGATTATGCCCTTGAATTAATATATCACTTTACTAACTGTGGAGAAAATGATAAGGCTATAAAATATTGTATTAAGTCGGCAGAAAAAATGGAGGAGCTTTATATATATAATCAAGCCATCGTATTTTATAATAAGGCTATTGATCTTTTAACTGATTATGATAATCTTTCGGCATTTATAGATATTTTAATGAGGATGGGACATATCTATGAACTTATAGGAGAAGTAGATAACGCCTTTGAAGTTTATTCAAAGGTAGCTAATATATCCCATGAGAAACAATTACCCAAACATCTTATAGATGCTCAGAATAAATTAGCTCATATATATTTTTTTAAAAATGAAACAGATCTTGCTAAAAACTTACTTGAAGAATCAATTGCCCTGTCTAAAAGCCTTGGGTATATTGGAGGAGAGCTTGAAGGGGCCTTACAGCAATGTAAATTATTTAATTTTACCAAGACATATCCAAACTTGAGAGCTCTGCTAAATAAATATATAAATATTAGTTTGAAAGACTGTGAATATTGTTATACAGGTCAATTCTTTAATGAAAAAGGTAAGCTTTATTTCGACGAAGGAGAAATGTCTAAGTCAAAATATTGTTTTGAGCAAAGTATTTTTTTTCTTGAAAAATCTAACAATAATATAAAAACAACAAGCTCATTGAATAATATGGGGGTAATTTATTTAGAAGCATATAAAAATATTCCAAAGGCTAGAGAATATTATAATCAAGCCCTCGATTTATTTAAAAAATATAATTATATAACTGACAGAGGTGTAGTGCTGTTGAATATAGGTGAAACCTACTTGTATGAAGACAAATATAGTGAGGCCATAAATTATTTTAACAAAGCAGTAGATATAAGTACAGAAATTGGAGATTCAAGTATATTATTTGCAAGCTATGTTCATCTATGCCATACTTATTTAAGCCTATATCAGTATGGTAAATCTTACTTTTATTTAAAAAAGTTAGAATTAGAATTTGAAAATTACAGTAGATATGATTATTACTACTATTGCTATTATTTAATACATATAAATTTCTATGTACAACTTCACAACTATTGTTTAGCAGATAATTGGTATGAGGATTTTTTTAATGCTATTAGCAATAAAAGGGTTGACTTTGATCTAGAATTAAGGATAATTGAGCTTAAGATGTATAAAATTCAAGCTCAATTTCATCTAAATAAATCAATAGATATTGAGGGAATAAAAGCCTTTCTCTCTGAAAATCTTGACAAAGTTCATTTAAAACCCGTAAGAGACTTTTTGATAAATCTAGTATATATTTTAACGGTAAAGAATCAAATGGATTTTGCAAAATATTTTTTAGATGTAGATGCTAAGCTAATAGATAAATTTAATACAGAGATATTTGACCTTAAAAGAGACTTTGCATTAGGCTTATTTAGTGATAATAAAATTGAATTTTTTAAAAAGCTCCTAAATAGATTAGAGGGAAAGGAATTACATGAATTTGAATGGAAAATATTCAAAATTTTAGGTGATGAGTATTATAAAAGAAACGATTGTTTTAATGCTTTGAGTAATTATATAACATCCCTAGATATTTTAAAAAGTTTAGCCCATAGAATACCTGAAAATTTAAGACAAAATTATATATTTGGATATGATATACACTTAGTTATTAAAGAAAGAATTGAAGATTTAAAGGGAAAAATCTTTGGTAGAGATTATGTATCAAACTTTAAAATAGCTAATATCAAACTCAAAAAAAATCTTAAAGAGTTCTTTGATTTTTCAGATTTAAATACCTTTTTTAGTAATAAGGAATTTATGAAATCAGTATATAAAGCCTCTAGGCAAGAGTCACCATTACAGATTACTGACCTTAAGGCTCTTATCCAGAACCTAATAAAGAATGAATTATACAATATTCAATTGATATTGGGTTACTGTATACAAATTTGCTTGGCAGAAAGAGGCTTTGTTTTTATAATTAATGAAAACAATGATATTCAAGAAGTAATAAGTATTGGTAACCATGAACCCACTAAAGAAATTAGAGATTTTCTAAAAAATGTTCATCATAAAGGGCACGATGTTTTAATTACAAATGAAAATCAATTTAATAATAAGAGCCTTAAACACAATGAAATAAAATCTTTAATATGTATACCAATTAAAAATTTAGATAAAGAAAATCCTTTAGATATCAATACAGATTATAAGAAAAAGTGTGAGAATAAAATTTATTCGGGAGAAATAGTGGGTTACCTTTATTTAGATACAAAACGTGTTTTTAATAATATTACATATGAGAGCTACGAAAAATGTTGTTCTTTAGTTAATTTATTATATGTTATGATTCAAAATTATGATTTGAAAAAAATATCAAGTATCGATAAGCTAACGAATCTTTTCCTTAGAAAGCATATAGAGGATTTATTTAAAAAGGAAATGTTTTTTGCCCAGAAAAATGAGCTACAACTATCGGTAGTTATGTGTGATATTGATAAATTTAAACAGGTTAATGATTTCTATGGTCATAGAAAAGGTGATGAAGTATTAGGAGCGATAGGGAATATCATAAAAAGTAATTTAAGAAAAACTGATTTAGTAGGTAGATACGGTGGAGAAGAATTTATTATAATTCTACCGGAAACTGATGTTAACGATGCTTACATAGCTTGTGAAAAGCTTAGGGGTATTATTGAAAACTCAGAGATTTTAGGTAGAGGTAGGGCCTTAACTATGAGTTTTGGAATATCTTGCTATCCTATCCATGGAAGCAGTGAAGAGGAATTAGTTGAAAAAGCTGACCAAGCATTGTATAAATCAAAAAAAAGTGGTAGAAATAAAACAACAATATGGAATAAGAATATTGGATATGATAAGTATAGATACGATAAATTAGCGGGTATAATAACTGGAAATACATTTACAGACTATAGAAATGTTAAGTTCATTTTAGATATAATAGAACTGTTAAAAAGTTCTATCGATAGAACCGATAGAATATTTAAAGTTCTAGGCTATCTTATAGAAATCTCTGAATCAGAATATGGAGCAATTTTTGAAATAGAAGATGAAACAATAAAGGATATCTATGCAAGAAAGAGAGCAGATAATAAATGGGTAGAGAATTTTAAGTTTAATAGAAGTATAATAAGTGAATTTATAGGAAAAAAACAAGGAGACTTTTTCATAGATTGGAATGACATTTCTGAAATTGATACTTTTACAGGTACTCCTAGTTGGAATTCATTTATAATAGTTCCTTTAATTAATAATGATGTACAAAAGGGAATCTTACTTTTATCAATACCAATTAATGATAAAGAATTTGATTTCGGTACATTCAATTTAGTTAACTCCTTAAGTGGGGCTATAGGTTCAGTGATTTAATAATAGATAAACTAAAATAACTCCAAAATCTAAATTAAAGTTTTTTAAGAGGTGAAAAATATGACTGTTACAATTAAAGATGTTGCAAAAAAAGCTAATGTATCAATTTCTACTGTTTCGAGGGTAATCAACGATTCAAAGCCTGTGAGTGATGAGATTAAGCAAAGAGTTTTAAGGGTTATAGAAGAAACTGGGTATACACCAAATCCCGTTGCAAGAAGTCTTGTAATGAAGAAAAGCCAGCTTATTGGTGTAATTGTTCCTGACATATCAAACTTTTTTATTAGTGAAGTTTTAAATGGCATTGAAGAGATAGGTAAGATGTATAACTATGATATTCTACTTTGTAATACCTATGGAGAGCTGAAACAGGAACTTAGGTATCTTAATTTATTGAAATCTAAGCAGGTAGAAGGAATTATTTCTATGACCTGGGAGCTGAGGGAAGAGCATAAAGAGTTTTTTAGCAAACAAGATATACCTATAGTAATGATTAACAGAGATGCTTCTGAATTCGACATAACCTCAGTTTCTATTGACCACCGTCAAGGTGCATATGAAATGACAAAATATCTTATAGATAAAGGACATAAAAAAATAGCTTTAATAAGGAGCGGTACGGAAAACTATCTCTTTGGTGTCGACCAATACGAAGGATATGCCAAGGCGATGAATGAGTATAATCTTAATATAGATAAGAAATTAATTAAAAATTGCCAATTTAAATTAGAATGTGCCTATGATGCTGTACAAGAAATGGTAGATAAAAAAGTTGTGCCAACAGCAATATTTGCCACAACAGATTCAATGGCCTTTGGAGCTATTAATTGTCTTATTGATAATGGCTATAGGGTTCCTGAGGATGTTTCAGTTGTAGGATTTAACGATATAAAATTTGCCTCTATATATAGACCTCAGTTAACTACTATTAGACAACCTATTTATGATATAGGTGCTGTTGCAATAAGGGTAATAATTAAAAAAATAAAGGGAGAAGAAATTAAAGAAAATATTTTTACCCTTCCCCACGAACTAGTTGAGAGGGATAGTTGTATAAGTATTAAATAGACTAAGAAATTTTCTTCTTAAGAATATTTTTCTCTGTGCTGACTAATAATAAGCCTAAAGTTATTCTGTGAATAACACAGATTGTTAGCAAGATGTTAGGCTTTTGAGAAATCTGAAGTTCGAGGCGTGCTTCAATCGAGAGGCCACAGCGTATATAGACATACGTAAGGGTTCTCGGTTTAAGCAACAATGAAGAAATTCGGGTTTGTCAACAGCCTAAGTTATTCTGCGAATAACATATCTTAAGATAGTAGGTCTTAACCTTATTAGGAGGTGAAATTTTGAGAAGAGTAGCTATAGAAAAAAACTTAAGTAATGTCAGAGCTTATTTAGAAGAGCAAGGATATACTGTTGAAAGTTTAGAAAATAATAAGGATAAAATTGACTCCTTTGATGCTATCGTTGTATCTGGGCAAAATAGTAATTTCTTAGGTATGCATGATACTTTTACGAAGGGCACTGTAGTATATGCAAAGGGATTAACCCCAGAGGATGTCCATAGAGAACTTGAAAATACTATGAAATAGTTAAACCTCCAAAATGGAGGTTTCATCTTGTTAACAAAGTTAACAAGATGATAGGCTTTAACAAACTTCTAAGTTCAAGGTACGCTGAAATCGAGGAGCGGAACTTGCTCTACTGCAAGGGAGCACCGGAGATTTTAGCAGTAACGCAGAAATTGGGAGTTTGTTAACAGCCTCAAACCTCCATTTTGGAGGTTTTGTTCTACTAACAGTCTGTAAAAAAATTCCAAAGCTTAGAAATTTTCAAACTACAGAGTGGTGTTGATTTTGAATGTTAATATTGTTTATCTATAGTATAATTGTTATATAGCTTAAAAGACAATTTGAATTTTATTATGATAGACAGGAGATTTTTATGGTTATAGATGATTTTCTACCTATAAGTAAAGAGGATATGAAAAAGAGAAACTGGGAAAAGTTAGATTTTGTAGTAGTTACGGGAGATGCTTATGTGGATCATCCAAGCTTTGGAGCAGCTATAATCTCTAGAGTTTTAGAAAACATAGGCTTTAAGGTAGGTATAATAGCACAACCTAATTGGAGAAATGTAAATGATATAAAAAGATTGGGAAGGCCAAGATTAGGGTTTCTAGTCACATCGGGGAATCTAGATTCTATGGTTAATCATTATACAGTGAGTAAACGATTTAGAGAAAAAGATTCATTTTCACCCGGTGGAAAGACTGGATTAAGACCTGATAGAGCCACTATAGTGTATTGTAACCTAATAAGGCAGGCATATAAAAAAATGCCAATAATTATTGGTGGTATTGAAGCGAGTCTGAGAAGATTTGCCCACTATGATTATTGGAGTGATAAGGTAAGAAAATCTATCCTGATTGATAGCACGGCAGACCTATTGGTTTATGGTATGGGAGAGGGTCAAATAACTGAAATAGCGAATAATTTGAATGATGGCTTGGCTATTGAATATATTAGGCATATACCTGGAACCTGTTTTATTATTGAGGATTTGGAGTACCTGTATGACTATAGGGTTATTCCATCCTTTGAAGAAGTGGAAGGAGATAAAAAAAGTTTCGCTAGAGCCTTTAAAATTCAATATGAGGAACAGGACCCTGTAAAAGGTAAGGCTTTGATACAGAAACATAGGGATAAATTTTTGGTTCAAAATCCTCCAGCTATACCTTTGACTAGGGCTGATTTAGATAGAGTCTACTCTCTGCCTTATCAGCGAACTTATCATCCTTCCTACGAAAAGTTGGGAGGAGTTCCGGCAATTCAGGAAGTTAAACATAGTATAATAAGTGAACGAGGGTGTTTTGGTAACTGTTCTTTTTGTTCCCTAACCTTTCATCAAGGAAGAATTATTAGAAGTAGAAGTCATGAATCTATAATTGAAGAGGCAAAAAAAATTATAGAAGATAAGGATTTTAAAGGATATATACATGACGTTGGAGGCCCTACTGCTAATTTTAGACATGCTGCCTGTGAAAAGCAGTTGAAGAAGGGAGCTTGTAAGGACAAGCAGTGTCTATTTCCAAACCCATGTTCAAATCTAAAAATTGATCACAAGGATTATTTAGAGCTTCTAAAAAAACTTAGAAAATTAGATAAGGTGAAGAAGGTTTTTGTAAGATCTGGTCTTAGATATGATTATATTATGGCTGATAGAGATGAAGAATTTTTACAGGAACTTTGTATGCACCACATAAGCGGACAGTTAAAGGTGGCACCAGAACATATTTCAAGTGAAGTATTGGAATTAATGGGAAAGCCTAAAAGGGCAGTATATGATAAATTTGTAAATCGATTTTATTCAATAAATAAAGAGATAGGAAAAAAGCAGTTTATTGTTCCCTATTTGATGTCAAGTCATCCGGGCAGCACATTAAAATCAGCTATAGAATTATCTGAATACCTAAGAGAGACTGGATATTATCCAGAGCAAGTACAAGATTTCTATCCTACACCTGGAACCCTATCAACATGTATGTACTACACAGAACTTAATCCTAAAAATATGAAGCCTCTATATGTTCCTAAAAGCAAGTTAGAAAAGGCAATGCAAAGGGCACTGCTCCAGTATAGAAATCCTAAAAACTATGATTTAGTTAAAAGGGCATTGATTCTTTCAAATAGAGAGGATTTGATTGGTTTTGAAGTCAAATGTCTAATAAGACCAAAAAATAAAAGCAGTACCAAGGCTAAACATAAAAATAAACCAACTACTAAAAATAATCCTAGAAGGAATAAGAAAAAGACGGGGAAAAGAAAGGTAACGGGAAAACGTTAAAATTAATAAGTGGAGGTGTATCAGAATGACGAATTTCTGCGTTATTTGAAATTACAGGGACTTGGCACGTATGTCGGTACTAGCCAAGCCCCTGTAATTTCAAAGCCCTAAGTTTCATTCATTCTGAAACACCCCGGGGCTGAATTTATAAGATAGTTTTATAAAACAGCCCCTTTACTTTATTTGATAGAGGATATCTATAGAGCTAAATGTGAAAAAAATATTGTATCAATATTCATGTTATGTTATAATAATTGCTAAGTCTATGAACGATAAACAAGTGTCTTTCATTGATGGACGGAGGAGATTAGCGTGAGAAATAAATATTTAGTGATTGATAAGGAAATATTACCCGAAGTTTTTGAAAAGGTGTTGAAGGCTAAAGAATTAATAAGAAATGGGAAAGTTAAAGGAATAACAGAAGCTGTAAAAAAAGTTGGAATTAGTAGAAGTACTTTCTACAAGTACAAAGACTATGTATTTGCACTATCAGAAGGAAATTTAGGTAAAAAAGTAACTATTTCACTTCTACTAGAGCATGAGACAGGAGTATTATCTGATATTTTAAACAAAATTTCTGGGAATAGGGGTAATATACTTACTATTAATCAGAACATACCAATTAATAAAATAGCTAATGTTAGTATAACCTTTGATATTTCAGAACTTATGATTGAGCTTGATACGTTAATGAGTAGTATAGAAAACACAGATGGGGTAATAATGACAAACTTAATTGCAATGGGATAGGGGGAGATGTAATAATGAAGATAGGAATCTTAGGAATGGGTAATGTTGGAACAGGCGTGTATAAAATATTACAAGAAAATAAAAATGAAATAGTTAAGTATCTAGGCTCCCATATAGATATTTCAAAAATTCTAGTAAAGACCATAAATAAAGATAGAGGAATCTATATAGATGGCAGCATGCTAACAAATAACTCTGATGATATATTAAATGATAAGAGTATTGAGATTGTTATTGAGTTAATGGGTGGTATAGACCCAGCCTTTGGATATATTAAAAAAGCCATAGAGAATGGTAAGCATGTGGTAACTGCCAATAAAGCTGTAATAGCTACATATGGAAAAGAACTAGAGGCTTTGGCAAAGGAAAAGGGCGTGTTTTTGAAGTATGAAGCTAGCGTTGGTGGTGGTATACCTATTATTAATACGCTAATCGAAAGTCTAGCAGCCAATAAAATTGAAGAAATTATTGGAATTATCAATGGTACTACAAACTATATCCTGACTCAGATGACAAAGAACAATTTAAGCTTTGATGAAGCCCTTAGATTAGCTCAGAATAATGGTTATGCTGAGGCAGACCCGACATCGGATATAGAGGGTGAGGATTCAGCATTTAAGATTTCCATCTTGACGGCAATTGCCTATGGTTTAAATGTGTCATCTAATAGTATTGAGAGAGAAGGAATAACAAAAGTACAGAAAAGAGACATTGAATATGCTTCGGAGCTTGGATATAAAATTAAACTTTTAGCAGTTGCAAAAAAGTATAAAAATGAAATTGAGATATATGTCTATCCCTCCTTAGTGCCCAATGAACATCCCTTAGCCGCAATTAATGATGAATTTAATGCACTATTCTTAAGGGGTAATGCAGTAGGAGAACTTTTATTATGTGGAAAGGGTGCTGGTTCCCTACCAACGGGAAGTGCTGTTTTAGCCGATATTTTATCGGTAGCTAAATCTATTGAAAATAATATTGATAATATTGGTAACGTAAACCATGGGGACAAGGCAGTTGAAGTAAAGGGTATTGGTAATAGTCAATATTATATTCGATTACAAGTAATAGATAAACCAGGAGTATTAGGTAAAATAGCCATGACCTTTGGAAAGCATGGAATAAGCATAGATTCAGTTGTACAAAAAAGCAGAGGAGAAAAAACAGTACCATTAGTATTTATTACCCATGATATTCAAAAGGATATGTTGGATAGAGCTTTAGAAGAAGTCGATGTCTACGAGTATGTAGAAAAGGTAGCAAGTGTCTTGAAGGTTGAAAATATTTAAGAAAGTAAAGGTATGCTTTAATACAGAAACTATTTTAAGGACATTAAATCTGGATTAGAAAGTGTCTTTCTGTATATAAATATAGATGAGTGATTGAAAATATTAACTTACTTCAGCAGTCACTGAGAATCCTTTAGGCTCATGCTATAAATCTGTTTTTAAATAGATAATAGAAGGTAAAACAGATTCATAAAAATCGCTGGGAAGGAAACTTCAGAGCCTGTTTTCGTTTATTAAGTTTGTTAGTCACACATCTATAAAAAAGTTATTATTCTAAAAATTACATTATAAAACTAAAGAAATGATTAAAAATCTCCCTAGATTGATAAGAAGTCAATCATACTAATAGGGAGATTTTATATATTTATTACTTTATTGCGATAAAACATTAGTTTGCTAATAAATTTTGATGATTTACAAAAAAATTGTAAATCAATGAAGGAAAACGTTAGACTATAAAGAATAATTATTCAATAAGATATGTCATTCATCATTTTCATATTAGGTGTTTAGGAGCATAAAATGTATAATTTAGGTGTATTATAGATAAATAACTTTAAAGATTAATAAATTTTAACTTTGTTTATCTATATGTAAAAATATTGTTGAAAGAGGAGAGGAAGTTATGTCTGTCATTTATATTGATGGTGAAAGTTTAAATATTGAAGATGTAGTAAAAGTAGCAAGACAAAATAATAAGGTAGACCTTACCGAGGAGGCAACTATAAGAATTGAGCAGGCAAGGAAAGTTGTAGATGAATTCGTTGATAATGAAAAGGTAGTATATGGTATAACTACTGGATTTGGTAAATTTAGTGATGTTGCTATATCGAAGGAGGAGACCCAGGATTTACAGACAAATCTCATTATGAGTCATGCCTGTGGGGTTGGAAATCCTTTAGATGAAGAAGTATCTAGGGCTATTATGCTATTAAGAGTAAATGCCTTGGCTAAGGGCTTTTCGGGAATAAGGTTATCTACTTTAAAGGTTTTAATAGATATGCTAAATAGGGGTGTTCACCCACTTATACCTGAAAAAGGTTCCCTAGGGGCCAGTGGAGATTTAGCTCCACTTTCACATATGGTTTTAGTAATGCTTGGAATGGGTGAAGCAATCTATAGAGGAGAGAAATTATCGGGTAAGGTAGCTATGGAAAGGGCTGGAATTAAACCAATTAGATTGACGTCTAAAGAAGGATTGGCACTGATTAATGGAACCCAAGTAATGACAGCCATAGGATCATTAACACTGTATGATGCCATAGGAGTTATGAAAATGGCAGATATTAGTGCTTCTATGACTTTAGAAGCCTTAAGGGGTATAACCGATGCCTTTGATTTGAGAATACATGCCTTAAGGCCCCATAAAGGGCAGGGAGATAGTGCGGGTAATCTTTTAAAGATAACTGAAGGAAGTAGACTGACCACAAAACAAGGGGAAATAAGGGTTCAAGATGCCTATTCATTAAGATGTACACCTCAGATTCATGGAGCAAGTAAAGACACTATAGAATATGTACTTAATAAAATAAATATAGAGATAAATTCTGTTACAGATAACCCTATAATTTTTTCTGATGAAAAGGATGTTATTTCTGGAGGCAACTTCCATGGTCAACCTATGGCCTTAGCCTTTGATTTTTTAGGTATAGCAATATCTGAAATCGCTAATGTTTCTGAAAGAAGGATAGAAAGACTTGTAAATCCCCAATTAAGTGGATTACCAGCGTTTTTGACGGAAAAGGGTGGACTTAATTCAGGTTTCATGATTGCCCAGTATTCGGCTGCAGCATTGGTTTCAGAAAACAAGGTTCTAGCCCATCCCGCAAGCGTTGATTCCATACCATCTTCTGCAAACCAAGAAGACCATGTTAGTATGGGGACCATAGCTGCAAGAAAGGCAAGAGATATATTAGAAAATACAATAAATGTTTTAGCCATTGAGATTTTAGCTGCTGCTCAGGCAATAGATTTCAGTGATAGTGAAGAATTAGGTAATGGGACAAAAACAGCCTATGAAATTGTTAGAGAAAATGTAGCTACCCTACATGAAGACAGAGTAATGTATGTAGATATAAATAAGTGTGCTGAATTAATAAAAAAACACATAATTGTTGATAAGGTAGAGAATTCTATAGGAAAGCTAAATTAATATATAGTTTTGTGACAATAAAAGGTTATATTTACCTATATTTATTTTGATATATTTATGGTAGATTAAGAAGTGATATGTATGTAAAAATATTAGTATATTTTCCTTTTTTTGTGAGAAAGTTCTATATTGTATTGAGGATTAATTTTATTTATTCATGTGACTTTAAGGTTATTTGTTCGTAAAAACATTGACAGATAAATATTCAAAATGATAAGATAATATCAAAATATAGTAAAGGTAATCGACTGTAAAGATTAATAAATTTTAAAGAAAAAATGTAAAAATATTCATTATTTTTTTAAATTTATAACAAGTTTTAATGTTGGTTATCCATAATTGGAGTGGAAGTCAATGCTAGGTAAAGAAAAATTAGACAGAATAAATTATCTTGCTAGGAAGGCTAAGAGTGAAGGCTTAACCAATTTAGAAAAACAAGAACAAAAAAAACTTAGAGAAGAATATTTAAATGTTTTTAGAAAAAACTTTAAAAAACAGCTAGAATGTATTGAGATTCGGGATTAGTAAAACAAATGATAAAAGGGGGAATATTAGTGTCTGAAAAACAATATGTAATATTTAATTTAGGTAACGAGGAATACGGCGTAGATATTATGAAGGTAAAAGAAATTAGTGAGTTTAAAGAAAGTACTAAGGTTCCCAATGCACCCTATTTTGTAGATGGAATAATTAACTTAAGAGGAGAAATTATTCCAATAGTGAATCTTAAAAAAAGATTTAATATTGATAATAATGACGTGGATTCTGATACTAGAATAATAGTAATAAATTTAAATGAAAGAAATGTAGGATTTGTTGTAGATGAAGCATCCCAGGTATTGAGAATAAATGATAATGATATTGACCCGGCTCCAGAGATAATTGCTGGAATAGAGAGACAGTATATTACTGGTGTTGGAAAAGTAGATGAAAAGATAATTATATTATTAGATTTAGAAAAAATTCTTACTGATGAGGAAAAAATTAAATTGAAAGAAATGGAATAATTTAGTATTAAATGTTGATAAAAAAATTCTCTTTGACAACAGTATGAGTCATGATTCGTACAATATATAGTGTAAAATTGAATTAACAATACTATATATAGAGAGGTGCGAAGGATGAAAAGGATACTGTTGTTTTTTTTATTATTAATTGCAATAGTCGTTAATAAAAGTATGATTTTTGCAATAGAAGACCAAGGTAAGTTTATAGATAAAAATGAAAAAGAAACTTTGCAGGTGAAAAAAGATATAAGTGACTTGTTAAATAAGAGGGCTAATTTATGGAATAGTTTATTCACTGAAGAAACAAACATTAAAGAAATAAATGAAGAGTTAAAGGAACTTGTTGCCGAGCCATTACTTACATATGATATTGAAGCATTTGAGGAAATAAAAAATAAACATACAGGTATGGAGAAAATATTAAATGTTGATATTTTAAAACTAAGGCACATTAAATCAAGTGGGGATAGAATTGTTGTCCATATAGAAGTAGAATGGTTAATGGAAGGTTTTGAGAAGAATTATAAAGAGAGAGTAGATTATATAATGGACCTAATAAAAGATAGTAATAAGTGGAAAATAAGTGATTATAAAGTGGAATAATTAGAAAAATGTGGATGATTTATTCACATTTTTTCTTTGAAGTTTTTAAAAAAAATAAAAATTCATTAAGTTTTGTAAAAATTAGATGCAAAAGACTATTTAATATGTTAGAAAGTTTCGATATAATAATATAATAGTCGATATTTTTCAACAAAATCATGAGGTGTTATATAATGTCCATAGGCGTAGAACCAAAAATATTAAATGAAGTAATTGAAAAAACTATACAAGCTATACAATCGGGAAAGAAAGAAATATTTGAGATTTGTGAGAGGGCTAGAAATGAATGTAAGGAAGCAGAAATTGAGCTTAACCTTCTTAAAACAAAAGTTGTTAAAACAATTATAGAAGTGGACAAGCTGGAAACATTAGAAAAAAAAAGCAGACAAAGACTGATGGTAGTTAGTAAAAATTTCAAGAAATTTTCTGAAGAAGATATTAAAGAAGCCTATGAAATTGCAAATGACTTTCAGGTTAAGTTAACCTTAAAAAGACATGAAGAAAAGGAATTAATCAAACAAAGAAAGAGACTAGAAATGAGACTTAGGAGGTCAAATGAAGTTGTAGAAAGGGCAGAGTCCTTAACTTCAAAGGTTGGTTTAGCTTTAGGCTACTTAAGTGGTAACCTACAGGGGCTCTTTGAGCAGCTTGAGGATATTCAACAAAGACAGTTTATGGGAATGAAAATAATAAAAGCTCAAGAGCTAGAAAGACAGAGGGTTTCTAGAGAAATACATGATGGCCCTGCTCAGACTATGGCAAATATTGTTTTAAAAGCAGAACTATGTGATAGATTAATTGATATCGATAAAGAGAGGGCAAAGCAGGAGCTTCAGCTATTAAAGGAAATCGTTAGAGATAGCCTAAAGGATATTAGAAAGATAATATATGACCTTATGCCAATGTCTTTGGATGACTTAGGTTTAATTCCTACTATTCAAAGGCTAGTTTTAAACTTTGAAAATGATACTAAAGCAAATGTTGATCTTTCTGTAAATGAGAACAAGGAAGTAAAAGAATCAATTATACAACTTACCATATTTAGAATAATTCAAGAAGCTCTTAATAATATCAAAAAGTATGCAAAAGCTGAAAATATTTCCATTAAACTCGATATGGGAGATGAAAATATATACCTTAAGATATTAGATGATGGCGTAGGGTTTAATGTAGATGAAAAGGTTAATTCTAAAGATGATAAAAATGGATTTGGCCTCTATAATATTAGGGAAAGGGTAGATCTTCTTAAAGGTAAGATTGATATAAACAGTGAGAAAGGAAAGGGTACAAAAATAAGAGTTGTTATTCCAATATGTAAAGAGGAGGAGTAATATGCAAGTAAAAAAAATTAGAATTTTAATAGTCGATGATCATTCTCTTATGCGTCAAGGATTAAAACAGATATTAGAAATAGAAGATGACATCGAAGTTGTAGGATTGGCCGTTGATGGTGAAGATGCTTTAGAACAATGTCTTAGGTTAAAGCCCCATATAATCCTTATGGATATAAACATGCCAAATATGAATGGCATACAGGCACTTAGAAGAATTAAAGATATGGGTATTGATACAAAGGTTATAATGCTTACTATACATAATGACAGAGAATATTTATTTGAAACTGTTAATATTGGTGCAGAAGGTTATGTTTTAAAGGATGCTGAATCAAATAGTTTAATTAGAGCAATTAGAAATGTTTATTCTGGTGAATCATACATACATCCAAGTTTAGCTTCAGAATTTGTAAGAGAATACAAGAGCCGAGGAAAAGTTGTAGATAAGGAACATAATAAGAGTAAATTGACTAGAAGAGAATACGAAGTATTAACTCTTATTGCAGAAGGGCTTAATAATAAAGAGATAGCAGAAAACTTATTTATTAGTGAAAAGACAGTCAAGAACCATGTATCAAATATTTTTAAGAAGATTGAAGTTAATGATAGAACTCAAGCTGCTATTTATGCTTTCAAGCATAACATAAAAAAGATTTAGTTTTTAGCTAAATCTTTTCATCTTATTTGTAAAATTTAAAAACTGATAGACTCCTATAAAATTTTTAAATTGAGAAAATACTGAAATTGATTAGTGGAGATTTCAGCATTATGTAGAAAGGGGATACTTAATAACAACCTAAGAAGGTTTAATTTTTTAGGTTGAAATTTTTAGTATTTATATTTATAGGGTAGGCTTTACTTTTATGAAGAATTATAATTTTTAAAAAGAGTCACATTTGTCTTTGTTATATTTATTTTCTAAAATAAATCTTTTAAAGGTTTCAGATAGAGGTGATAGTGCCCTATTTTTATGATACACAAAGTAAAATTGTCTTTTAAATTCGAGACCTTTTATGGTAATATTCTTCATATAATTATTTTTAATGTCTGATGATACGGCTTTATAGGATATAAATGTGGCACCTAGTCCATTTTTTACACATTCCTTTATAGTTTCAGTATTTTCAATATAGGCCACTACTTTTAGATTATCAATAGAAAAATTATGTGCATTAAGGAAATCTTCAACTATATTTCTAGTTCCTGAACCCTCTTCTCTTAGAATAATAGGGCACTCTGCCAATTGTTCTATAGTTATTGAATTCCCCTTGAAATAAGTGTTTTTGTTTGGAGCAACAAGAATAATATGGTCATCCATAATTTCAATATATTCTAATTGTTTAGAAATCTTTTTGGCTCCAACAATACCGAAGTCGATTCTTCCAGATAGTATGCTATTAATTACTTGACTAGTATCATACTTGTTTAAATTATATTTTACCTGAGGATAAATTTTATTAAATTTCATTAAAAGCTTAGGTAAAAAATACTGTTCTGGAATAGTACTAGATGAAATTTCTAATATGCCCTCAATTTTACCTTTAAATTGGTCAAGAGAAAAGAGAGCATTATCTCGTTTGTTAAGTATTTCTACTGCATATTTATAAAATAAAATTCCAGCCTTAGTTAATGTAATACTCTTATTAGTTCTATTGATTAAAATTGTGTTTAGCTGTTTCTCCAGATTTAAAATATGATTACTAACTGTTGGCTGAGTTATAAATAAATTTTCAGCAGCCTTTGAAAAACTCTTAAATTTCACTACTGCCACAAATGTCTCTAATTGTTTGAAATCCATAGTTAACACCCCAGTATAATTATCATAAGGTAATATTAACATTAAAATCTCTGTTTTTCAAATAGAGGCTATGATTCTTATATCTATTTTCATTTGAGGAGAAAATATTTATGTATATGTTAAAATACTTGTTGAAAAATTAATATTAATATGATAATTATTATCTATACTTTATATTTCACCTTTAAATAGGAGGGTTTTTAATGGATCAGCAGAAGCTTAAATGGCTATTAAAGCAAGGGGAAGGCCCTAAATTAGATTATAAACAAAAAATAGACCTTAGTTTAGAATCAGGAAAAAAGGAATTAGTTAAAGATGTTATAGCTATAGCCAATAGCCAGGGTGGGAGAGGTCATTTAATAATCGGTGTGGGAGATAAAAATCGTGAAATAATGGGCATCGACCCCTCATCTTTAAATGAAGAAAGAATACAGCAGATAATCAGTAATAGAAGTGATCCTCCTATTAATATAAGAGTAGAATACGTAAATATAAAAGATAAGACTGTAGGAATTATTACAATTTTTAGGAGCCATAGAAAACCCCATCAAATGAGGCAAACGGGAGCATTTTACATGAGAAGAGGTTCAACAACAGATTTTGCTAGAAGAGATGAAATTGCAAGTATGCTTCAAAATGGAGGACTAATTAATAACGAGCAGATACCTATTTATAATGTTAGTTTAGATGTATTAAACTATGTATTAATTAGAAAGTATTTAAAAAAGATTAATATTGAAGGCTTTGAATATGATAAAACCCTATTAAATAATTTAGGTATAATTTATTATGATAAAGATAGTGAGCAGTTTTATCCATCAATAGGAGGTCTATTGATGTTTTGTGAAAACCCTCAGTTGTACCTACCCCATACAGGTATTAGGCTCATTTATTTTGAAAAAGAGCAAAAGGAGATTAAAGCTTTTACTGGTAATCTTCTTAGTCTGCTAGATAGATCCGTAGGATTTATCCAAAGGCATTTATCAAATATTAAATATCCCTTAAATCCCATTGCAGAAGCAATTGCAAACTCCATAGCCCATAGGGATTATTTTGATAATTCAAGGGAGACTCTTATTTATATTGGCGATGATAAAGTTGAAATTAGTAACCCAGGTAGTATATCACAAAGGGACTCGATTACAAATATAGTAAAGGAAGAAAATCCATTTAGAAGAAATAGCTGGCTTTACCATACCCTATTGATTATGGATGATAAAAACAGGTTTATGAAAAGTGGCTTAGGCCTCCAGAAGATTAGAGACTCTTTTAAAGAAAAAGGAAATGTTAAATTTTCAAATCTTACAAAAATAAATTTATTTAAAATAATATTGCCAGGTAAAGATAACATAGGTTAATACTTAAAGAGTAGGGAGTTATAAGACGATTAATTTCTAAATTTTAGAAAGATATCGTTTTTTTTAATATACCTGTAAACAAATGAAAATAATTTAATTTGAGCTATATGTTTATGAATAATTATGATGGAATAGAAAAAAATAATTTTGAACGGAGGTGACATAATGAAAAAAGGAAGAGATATAGAAGATATGAACCATAAAGAATTTAAAGCTTCTAAAACCATAAGAACTAAAAATAAGAGAAATAATATGAAGAGAAAGGAAAAAGTAGATACTGACTATGAAGAAATGAAGTTAGAAAAGTCAGAAGAGCTTAATCCCGATGATTTTGAATAGAAAACTGACCCATCAAGTATATTTACACCTAGCTTTTAAGTCTAGGTGTTTTTTTTAAGGCTTTTTATATTATAGATGAGTGATTGAGAATGTTAACTTACTAC
>JAKSBP010000047.1 GCA_022361035.1 Clostridia bacterium | reverse complement strand
TTTAGCAGTAACGCAGAAATTGGAAGTTTGTTAACAGCCTAAACCTCTTTATTATTAAAGAGGTTTTCTATAGATAGGGAATTTTCAATATAAAATTAACACTTATCAATACTTTCAAACATTAAGGCTACGCTAAGATTTTATTGAATATTAAATCTATAACTTCAGAATCACCCTTCTAGGTCATCATCATTAGTATCATCATCTAAATTTCCAGCTATTGCGAATTGGGCTTCATATACTTCTAGTATTTGGGCTGCATAGGCTGTCAATGCTTGCTGTCCATATAGACCTACAATCTTTTGACATACAGCATTAGCTCTAAAACGATCTGACATTCTACAAAAACCTCCTATTATTTAGCAAATATTATCTACAGTCATTTGTCACATACACCACAAAGACCATCATTTACCTTATGTTAATTCTCGTATACCAAGATATAGGCTCCTATCTATTTGGTCATAAAAATAAATTGAAAACTTTATTACGAAGTTTATATTTCACAGTTAAAATCAAAATTTTTGATATCTTTTAAGTCTCTATTTATCAACTATGGATTTAAGAGTTTCAATTTTATTCTCCTTTGTATTTTTACCTTTTTTAATTGATGCAAGGGCCTCTAATATCTCGTAGGGGTCTTTTTTATTTTGCTCTATATCCCACTTAACTCCATATCCTCCTATACTAAAATTTAAAGGGTCAATTTTTTTTGAATTTATAGTAATTCCATCTTTAGAGAACTTGACCTTCAACCAGTATATCCCCCTCTCTTTTTAAAGTAAATATCTATGGTAAATAATCCTTTAAAACCATAGAACTATAATATATGTTAAAACTTCTATACATAAATTTCCCATTCATCACCATTGGAGCTAATTGTAAATCGAGCTTTAAATTTATCTTCAGTCATTTTAACACCCTCATCTCCCTAATATATTCTATGTTGGTCTACTTAATTTGTTCCACGAAAAAAAGACAGATATGGTAATCTGACTTTTTTATTGTTTTATAATCAAAGGATTTCTTTTAAATTTTCATATTTAAACCCTAGAGGATTAAATAAATTCCTACTAACCACTAACTATTTCTTCTCTTATTTTTTAATTTTTTTATAGACATATTCAGAAGTTGATAGACCCAAAAGTGCACCATACTCTAGATTAAACCTTACTTCATCTCCAACTTTATAATCCCTTTCACTATCGGTTACATCAATTATTAGGTGGTCGCTACTGGCACCAAATATACTAATTTTTTCATCAAGGGCTATGATATTGTTAGGGTTTAAATCCTGTCTACCCACTGCCAGAATAGCTCGTTTTCTAATTCCTATATCTTCAAAAACTGGCTTGTTACCAAAGGCATCCCTTCCTATTTCCCCTATTGGCACAGTGGGCTTCTCTTTTAACTCCACTATCTCCGCTACAAGCTGAAAAGCATCTTGATAGGTCCCTTCTATTGCCTTTCCATAGGCTGCTTCTCTGCCTAATACTATTGATTCACCTAATCTCAAATTATTTATTTTATTAGGTAAACCCCGATTTTCTAATAAATCTAAGCTACTTGAATTTCCCCCAGATATGATTTCCAGCTCTAGATTAAATTTGTCCTCCAGCTCTTTTCCTATGTCCCTAAGCTTACCTAAATTATCTTTATTTGGTAAAACTCCACCATAGCAAGTGAGATTGGTTCCTATGCCCATTAATTTAACACCATCTAGCTTGATAACTTCTTCTACGGTCTCTAAAACTTTATCCTCCCATAGGCCCTCTCTTAAATCCCCTAAATCAATCATTAAAATTATCCCATGAACCTTATTTTCTTCTAGAGATGCCTCTGAAAGCCTTTTAATTGTCTCTAACTCCGAATTTAAGCTGACGTCAGCATATTTAATAACTTCTTTAACTTGACTTTGCATAGGCAGCCTTAGAAGCCATTTTGGTAAGTCTTTATCCTTTAGCTTCCTTAAATTTTTAATCCTTGAATCAGCTAAATACTTGACTCCACCTTCAATTATTGCATCTACAACTTCAGGTATTGCACAAAAAGCCTTTGTTACAGCAGCTATCGATATATTATCAGCCCTTGACCTATCTACTAAGGTTTTTGTATTTTGCTTAATCTTTTCTATGTTTATTTCAAGCCTTGGACAAATTAGCACAATTATCACCTCCAATTTTTTATTAGATTTATAGACCTAAAGTAAAAATACCTCTAGTTTCTCGCCTTTATAAATTATACTATAGTATTTATCTCATAGCTATAGCCATACATAAAAAGAGCTGGGCCTATAGAT
>JAKSBP010000247.1 GCA_022361035.1 Clostridia bacterium | reverse complement strand
GATTTTTATAACACATAGGAAATTATAGACCTTTTAAATATAGATATATTTATAATTTCCGTATATGTGTTTCAAAAGAGTCTTCCTTATAAATCTTCATCAGAGACTCTTTTATAAATCTGTTTTACCTTCTATTACCTATCTATAAACAGATTTATAGCATGAGCCTAAAGGATTCTCTGTGGCTGCTGTAGTAAGTTAACATTCTCAATCACGCATCTATAAGCACTAGCCTAGTAATAAAAACTTAACTTAAAAATTACAAGATGAATATAAATAATGATATAATTAAATGATATAATATATATTTAAGGAAAATTTATTATATGTACCTAATCTATAGGTCGAAAACTGTTATTATAGATGATGCAGCAAGTTGAAATAGAGATAAGGGATGTATGCTCCTAGATTTTGAAATAGGTTCTAGGGAGCTTTATACAAATTCAAAGGATAAAAAAGCAGAAGTCAATAGTCTAAGGAAAAGGGTTGACCTATAGAATTATAAAGAAGTATAAGTTGAAGGGATGAGTAGAATGAACTTTTTAGAAAAGTTATTTGGGAGTTTCAATGATAGGGAAGTAAAACATCTGATGAAAACAGTAGATAAAATTGAAGCTCTAGAACCAGAGATGCAGGCTTTATCAAATGAAGAATTACAAGGAAAAACCAATTACTTTAAAGATAAATTAAAAAATGGGGCATCATTTGATGATATATTGCCAGAGGCCTTTGCCGTTGTTAGGGAAGCATCCGTTAGAACCCTTGGAATGAGGCATTATAGAGTCCAGCTTTTAGGAGGTATAGTTCTTCACGGAGGTCGTATTGCGGAAATGAAAACCGGTGAAGGAAAGACCCTGGCGGCTACATTACCTGTGTATCTAAATGCCCTTGGAGGAAAAGGGGTTCATGTAGTAACTGTAAATGACTACCTAGCTAGCCGTGATAAAGAATGGATGGGAAAGGTATATAAGTTTCTAGGTCTTTCCGTTGAGTGTATAGTTCATGGCATCACAACGGAAGGGAGAAGAGCAGCCTATAATGCTGATATTACCTATGGAACAAATAATGAGTTTGGATTCGATTATCTAAGAGATAATATGGTTATCTATAAAGAAGAAAGGGTGCAAAGAGATTTAAACTTTGCCATAGTCGATGAGGTGGACAGTATATTAGTAGATGAAGCAAGGACCCCTCTTATTATTTCGGGAGCAGGGAAAAAGTCTACCAATCTATACTTTACTGCTAATTCATTTATCAGCACCTTAAAGAAGGAAATTGACTATACAATAGATGAGAAGGCCAATTCTGCCGTCTTAACCGATGAAGGAGGTATTCCGAAGGCAGAAAAGTTTTTTGGACTTGAAAACCTTGCGGATCCTAAGAACATGGAAGTTTCTCACCATATAAATCAAGCCCTTAAGGCCCATACCCTTATGAAAAGGGACATAAACTATGTTGTTAAAGATGGAGAAGTTGTAATTGTTGATGAATTTACAGGTAGACTTATGTTTGGTAGAAGATATTCCGATGGGCTTCACCAAGCCATAGAAGCTAAAGAAGGATTAGAGGTTAGGAGGGAATCCCAAACCCTTGCCACTATTACACTTCAAAATTACTTTAGAATGTATAATAAACTATCGGGTATGACAGGTACTGCAAAAACGGAGGAGCAGGAGTTTAAGCATATATATGGTATGGATGTTGTTGTTGTACCTACTAATAAGTCAGTTATTAGGAAGGATTTACCCGATTCAGTATATAAATCCCTAGTAGGTAAATTTAAGTCAGTAGTAGAGGAAATAGAAGAAAGACACAGAACGGGTCAGCCAATACTGGTTGGTACTATTTCCATAGAAACCTCGGAGCTTTTAAGTAAGCTGCTAAAGCAGAGGGGAATTAAGCATGAGGTATTAAATGCCAAGAATCATGAAAGAGAAGCTGAGATAGTAGCCCAAGCCGGTCGCTTTGAAGCAGTTACCATAGCTACTAATATGGCTGGTAGAGGTACTGACATAGTACTGGGGGGAAACCCTGAGTATACTGCGAAGGATGAATTAAAGAAAAAAGGCTTTAATGAAAGAGTTATTTCAATGGTTACAAGCCTTAACGATACCGACGACGAAGAGCTTCTAAAGGCAAGGAAGCTATATAATGATTTATACGAGGACATGAAAAAAGTTAACGACAAGGAAGCAGAAAGAGTAAAAGAGGTCGGTGGTCTTCATATATTGGGTACAGAAAGACATGAGTCGAGAAGAATAGATAATCAGCTAAGGGGTCGTTCAGGCCGTCAAGGGGATCAGGGTTCATCCCAATTCTATATATCCCTAGAGGATGATTTGATGAGACTATTCGGTAGTGAAAAAATACAAGGTATAGTAGATAAATTGGGGATGGAAGATGACGAGCCCATAGAGGCGAGACTCCTGTCAAAATCCATAGAAACCGCTCAAAAAAGGGTTGAAGGTAGAAACTTCAGTATTAGAAAGCATGTATTGCAGTATGATGATGTAATGAATAAACAAAGAGAGATTATTTATAATGAGAGAAAAAGAGTCCTTGAAGGTGAAAACCTTAGGGAACATATCTGGGGAATGGTTGAAGTGCTTATTAGTGAATCCATCGAGCTTTATACGGCAGAGTCCGATTATCCTGAAGAATGGGATTTAAAGGGGCTCGAAGACCACCTCCATGCTATTTTTCTGCCTAGGGAAAGTCTAAAATTCGAAGATATTGAAAGAGTAACAAAGGAAGACCTTAAGGAAAAAATATTGAATATAGCAGAGGATTTATACGATAAAAAAGAAGAAGAAATTACAGAAGAAAGAATGAGAGAACTTGAGAGGGTTATACTTTTAAGGATAGTAGATACAAAGTGGATTGATCATATAGATGCTATGGATCAACTTAAGCAGGGTATTGGACTTAGGGCTATAGGTAACGAAGATCCCGTTAGAGCATATCAAATAGAAGGATTTGACATGTTTAATCAGATGACCAAAAACATTCAGGAAGACACTGTAAAATATATATTCAATGTAACATTAGAAACAGAAACCAAGCGTGAACAGGTTGCCCAAATAACCAATACCTCTGGAGGCGATGGGGTAGCGAATAGAAAACCCAAAACAATTACTAGAAAAGAGAAAAAAGTAGGTAGAAATGAACCTTGTCCATGCGGCAGCGGTAAAAAATATAAGAAGTGTTGTGGATAGTAAAAGTATTTGTCCTTTAAGGATGTTAAGAGGCTTTATAGGATTGTCTCTAGGACATCCCCCCTATCCCAGCCGTATAAAACTAAAAAGAGGTGATATGATGCTGCTTTTAGAACAGAACTTGCTTGAATTGAACAAATTGGGAGAATCTTTAAACGAACTGAGTGTTTCTCTTTGACATAGATAGACTTAAGGTTACAATTGGAGAGTTAGAGGAGAAGATGATGGAGTCAGACTTTTGGGATAACCAGGATGAGGCACAAAGGATTCTACAAACCTCTAAAAGACTTAAAGATAAGGTATTAAATTTTGAAGGTCTATATTCACAGTGGGAAGAATTAAAGCTTTTATCGGAGATGGCTATTGCAGAAAAGGACTCATCGGTGGAAAAAGAAATTAGTAAAGGAATAGGTGAACTAATTGAATCCATAGACAAATTAAAAATCGAAACCCTTTTAAGTGGAGAGTTCGATAAAAACAATGCCATACTCTCCATACACTCTGGAGCAGGAGGATTAGACGCCCAGGATTGGGCAGAAATGCTTCTGAGGATGTATACAAGATGGAGTGAGAGGAAGGGATATAGCGTAAAGACCCTTGACATATTACCCGATACTGAAGCTGGTATAAAAAGTGTTACCCTCCTTATAGAAGGTGAAAATGCCTACGGATATCTAAAGGCAGAAAAGGGAGTTCATAGAATAGTTAGAATTTCTCCCTTCGATCCATCGGGTAAGAGACACACTTCCTTTGCATCTATAGATGTAATGCCTGAATTAGATGATAATATAGATATAGATATAAATCCTGCTGACCTCAAAATAGATACCTATAGGGCCTCGGGAGCGGGAGGGCAGCATGTTAATAAAACTGAATCGGCAGTTCGTATAACCCATATACCAACTGGAGTAATAGTTCAATGTCAGAATGAAAGGTCCCAGCATAGCAATAAAAATACAGCCATGAAGATGCTTATGGCAAAACTGATTGAATTAAAGGAAACGGAGCAAATGGAAAAAATAGATGACCTTAGGGGAGACTATAGTCAAATTGCTTGGGGCAGTCAGATACGCTCCTACGTTTTCCACCCCTATAATTTAGTTAAAGATCATAGGACAAGTGCTGAGATGGGTAATGTTGGAGCAGTAATGGATGGGGAATTAGATCTATTTATTGACGAATATTTAAAGCAAAAAAATAGATAGATTTTAAGGGACAGAGGAATAACCTCTGTCTGATTTTTTAGCTATTGACTGGAAGCCAAGTCCTATTAGTAGTATAATAGTCAGAAGGAAGGGAGCGAATAGCATGGATTTAATATTGAAACAAATTGTTTCTGAGTTTAGATTAAAGGAATCACAGGTGGATAATACCATCAAGCTTATAGATGAAGGTAATACTATACCCTTTATTGCAAGGTATCGAAAGGAAATGACAGGTGGTTTAAGTGATGAAATTCTAAGGGATTTAAATGAAAGACTCACATATCTGAGAAACTTAGAGGCTAGAAAGGAAGAAGTAATTCGATTAATAGATGAGCAGGGTAAATTAACGAAGGAACTTAAGAGTGATATACTTAAAGCCCAGGTTCTTCAAAGGGTAGAAGATTTATATAGACCCTTTAAACAGAAAAGAAGTACAAGGGCTACGAAGGCTAAAGAAAGGGGACTAGAACCATTATCCCAATTGATACTAAATCAAGAAGTTAATGAAGGTACCCTAGAAGAATTGGCAGGACCTTTTATTAATGAAGAATTAGAAGTAAATACAATAGAAGATGCAATCAATGGTGCAAAGGATATAATTGCTGAAATTGTATCGGATAATGCTGAATATAGGGACAAAATAAGGAATTTAAACTTGAGGGAAGGTACCATTAGCTCCAGGGCGGCAGATAGTGAGGAAAAGACGGTTTATGAGATGTACTATGATTTTAATGAAGCAGTTAAAAGTATGGCTAACCATAGAATTTTAGCCATAAATAGAGGTGAAAAGGAAAAGAAGTTAAAGGTTAAGCTCATAAGTCCAGATGAAGAAATATTGAGATACCTTAAAGATAAAGTTATATATAATCCTAAAGCAGTCGGCATCGAAGTTTTAACTGAATCAATAGAGGATTCCTATAAAAGACTTATTGCACCATCTATTGAAAGGGAAATAAGAAATAGTCTTACGGAGCGAGCAGAGGAGGAAGCAATCAAGGTATTTGGAAAAAATACAAAGCCCCTATTGTTAACCCCTCCAGTTAAAAATCTTAGAGTACTGGCCATTGATCCCAGTTATAGAACGGGATGTAAGCTTGCTGTATTGGATGAAACTGGTAAGCTATTGCATTATACAACTATCTATCCTAATGAGCCTCAAAACAAAGTAAAAGAGTCGAAGGAGACTATGAAAAAACTTATAGAGAAATACCATATTGATATAATCCCTATTGGAAATGGTACGGCTTCAAGGGAGACGGAACTAATAGTAGCAGATATGTTAAAGGAAGTAGATAAGGAAGTTTACTATACAATCATAAGTGAAGCTGGGGCATCGGTTTACTCCGCATCGAAGCTGGCAACCGAAGAATATCCAGATGTAGATGTATCTATTAGAGGAGCCATTTCCATAGGCCGAAGACTTCAGGACCCACTGGCTGAACTTGTAAAAATTGACCCTAAAAGCATAGGAGTGGGACAATATCAGCATGATTTAAACCAAAACAAATTGGGAGAAACTTTAAAAAATGTAGTTGAAGATTGTGTAAATAATGTGGGTGTTGACCTGAATACAGCCTCTCCCTCATTACTTAGCTATGTATCGGGGATTTCCTCAGCAATAGCAAAAAATATAGTTGCATATAGGGAGGAAAATGGTAAATTTACTGATAGAAATCAACTCAAGAAGATTAAGAGATTAGGTGATAAAACCTATGAACAATGTGCAGGTTTTCTGAGAATTTCTGATGGGGATAATGGCTTAGACAATACGGCCGTACATCCGGAATCCTATAATATAACTATGAAGCTTATAGAAAGACTAGGTTATACAGGTGATGATATCAAAGAGGGGAAACTTATAAATATAGAAGAAAAAGTATTTGAATATGAAATAGAGGAGGATAGCCCCTCTTATAAAAGTAAGAATAATATAAAAAGTGTCAAATCTCTAAAGGATTTAGCTAATTATAATTTCCAAAATAATAATTCAAATGGAGACAAGCCTAAAATTCTAGAATCTAAAACTATAAAATTAGCAGAGGAGCTAGAGGTTGGAGTACCAACCCTTAAGGATATAATTCAAGAAATAAAGAAACCTGGCAGAGATCCAAGGGAAGAAATGCCAAAACCTGTATTTAGAAGTGATGTTTTAAAAATGGAAGATTTAAAGCTAGATATGATAATGGCAGGTACCGTTAGAAATGTAGTGGATTTTGGAGCCTTTGTCGATATAGGAGTAAAACAGGATGGACTTGTGCATATTTCACAGTTAAGTAATAAATTCATAAAGAATCCAATGGATGTAGTTTCTGTAGGAGACGAAGTAGAGGTAAAAATTATTGGTTTAGATTTAGAAAGAGGAAAAATATCATTGAGTATGAAGGAAGTATAATATCTATTTGACTTTTTAGAGCTTATATATGGACATAATCTTTAATGATTCGACTAAAAAAATTAAATTTTTACTGAAAAACTGTAGAATTATAATCCAAAATATTGTAAAATTATAAATATATCATTTAAAAGGTTAAAATTACCTTTAAAGTAAATAAAGGGTTTTAAAGTTGTACATTTACTAAAAGTATAGAAAGGAGTGTTTTAATGGTGCAGCTAGATAGTAATAAGGTCAAAAAACTTATGTCCTATCGCTATATCGTATGGGGAGTACTTGTTTTAGCATACGTTATAGTTTTTTTCCATAGACTGGCTGTTGGTGTAGTTAAGGATGAATTAGTAAGTGCATTTAACATCACAGGCGCGACCTTTGGAAATCTTGGCTCAATGTATTTTTACCCCTACATGGTCATGCAGATTCCTTCAGGAATGTTGGCCGACTCATTAGGGGCCCGTAAAACTGTAACCATAGGTACACTGGTAGCAGGTATAGGCTCCATAGTTTTTGGTTACGCCCCTACAATATTATGGGCTTTTATTGGAAGATTATTAGTAGGTTTAGGGGTATCCGTTGTATTCATATCAATTCTTAAAATTCAATCTCAGTGGTTTAAAGAAAGTGAATTTGGAACCATGTCAGGTATAACTTCCTTTGTTGGTAATATTGGAGGATTGCTCTCAAAGACTCCATTAGCCATAATGGTTGGATATTTAACTTGGAGAACATCCTTTGGAATTATAGGAATAATATCAATAGGCATTGCAATTCTATGCTATACATTTGCTAGGAATACTCCAGAGGACATGGGACTTCCTTCAATAGCGGAGGTAGAAGGAAAAGAGAGTAAAAAATCTACAGGTGAAAAAATTAACCTTATTCAAAGTTTAATTAAGGTTGTTTCTAATCTAAAAACTTGGCCTGGCTTTGTGGTATTTGCTGGTTCTTTTGGTTCATTTGTAACCCTATCTGGTTCTTGGGGAGAAGCCTATTTAGTGGAGGTGTATAATCTTCCAAGAGTTACAGCTTCATACTATACGATGGCTGCCGTATTGGGTATGGCGATAGGGAGTTTAGCGATAGGAAAATTTTCTGATACCGTTAAAAAGAGAAAGCTGCCAATGCTTATATTTGGAGCAATATATGTAATATGCTGGGCTATATTAGTATTTTTAAATGGAGGAAAACCACCAGTTCAAATATTGATGTTTCTATTATTTGTATTAGGCTTTACATGCCCTATATTTGTACTAGGATGGGGATGTGGTAAGGAAGTAAATCCACCTGAAATAGCAGGGATTTCAACCTCAGTAGTAAATATAGGAGGTTTCTTTGGAGGGGCTATTTTACCTCCTCTGTTAGGTAGGGTATTTGACCAGTTTGGAGGAATTCTTCCCGCCGTTGAACTTTATCAAAAGGCTTTTATGTATTCATTTATTGCGGCAGTAATAGGATTTATAGCTGTATTCTTCATTACCGAGACTAATTGTAGAAATATTTATAGATATCATTCATAAATTTAAAATTTAAAGAGCTTTCATAGATAATCTTAAAGTAATTGGGGCTATCTCATAAAACTATTTTATGGGATAGCCCCAGTGTGCTTCAGAATGAAATCCAAGGTTTTGAAATTACGGGGATTTGGCTAGTACTTATGTACGTGTCAAATCCCTGTAATTTCAAATAGCATAGAAATTCGTCATTTTGAGTCATGCCCTTTTAAATTATATTTTTATATATAAAGAAAATTATATTCTAAGAAGGATAATTAGATCAAAATGTGGAAATAATTCATTGTCTTGTTAAAATGAAAATTAGTAAAAGGGGTTAGATATATTAAAAGACATAAATAATACTTTAACTTCTTAATCTCAATCTAAATCCAAGGAGGGAGAATAGTGTTATTCATCAAAAACGGAAAAGTTTTTACTATGGAAGGTAAGATTTATGAAAAGGCAAGTATTTTGATTGATAGAGGCAAGATTAAGGAATTAGGGGAGAATGTCGTTGCTCCCCTTGATGTAGAGGTCATTGATGCAGAGGGAAAGATAGTAACTCCAGGCTTTATTGATGCCCATTCCCACCTAGGGATTTGGGAAGATGCCATAGGCTTTGAAGGAATAGATGGAAATGAGATGACTGACCCGGTAACACCCCATCTCAGAGCAATCGATGCAATAAATCCATTGGATAGAACCTTTGAAGAGAGTAGAGAGGGTGGTGTAACCTGTGTAGCTACTGGTCCCGGTAGTGCCAATGTTGTAGGGGGACAATTTGCTGCAATAAAGACCTGGGGTGACAGGGTAGATGACATGATAGTCAAAGAACCCTTGGCTATGAAGTGTGCCTTTGGAGAAAATCCTAAAAGGGTGTACAATGAAAAGAAAAAGTCCCCTATGACTAGAATGGCCACTGCTGCAATTTTAAGGGAAACCCTTATGAAGGCCAATGAATATAAAAGAAAATTAGATGATGCTGGAGAAGACAGCTCGAAGAAGCCCTCCTTTGATATGAAGATGGAGGCAATGCTAAAGGTTATAAATAGGGAGATACCCTTTAAAGCCCATGCCCATAGGGCAGATGATATTTTAACTGCCATAAGGATAGCTAAAGAATTTGGAGTAAGATTGACTTTAGAGCATTGCACCGAGGGGCATTTAATTGCCCACCATATAAAGGATGAAGGCCTAACGGCAGTAGTTGGCCCAAGCTTTGGACATAGGTCTAAATTTGAGCTTAAGAACCTTACCTTTGATACACCTGGAATCCTAAGTAAAGCAGGGGTTAAGGTGGCTATCATGACAGATCATCCCGTAGTTCCACTTAAGCATTTGAGTTTATGTGCTGCCTTAGCCGTTAAGGCCGGTATGGAAGAAGAAGAAGCCTTAAAGGCTATTACTATAAATGCTGCTGAAATTCTAGAATTAGATGACAGAATAGGAAGCCTTAAAGAGGGTAAGGATGGGGATATAGTTATATGGGAAAGACATCCCTTTGACGTTATGTCAGAGGTTTTATATACAATAATTGATGGAAAGGTGGTTTATAGGAGGAATGGAAGAAAGGCCTTTTAAAATAGGCTGCCTTTATAGATGAGTGATTGAGAATATTAACGTACTCAATCAGCCGCTGAGAATCCTTTAGGCTCATGCTATAAATCTGTTTATAGATAGATAATAGAAGGTAAAACAGATTTATAAAAATCGCTCAAAAGGAAACCTCAGTGCCTGCTTTCGTCTATTAAGTTTCT
>JAKSBP010000388.1 GCA_022361035.1 Clostridia bacterium | reverse complement strand
TATTTTTATACCTTACACTAATTATTTCTGGATAATCAAGAGGTTTTTTAATTCCAAAGGGCATTAGGGCAATATGGAACTTGCCTTTATCCCTAGCTAAGGCGAAAGCTCTCATTTGGTCTTTTGTCAGAGCTACTGATAGACTTCCCTCCCTTATTTTTTCATTTTTATTAATTAAATCGATAATTGGTATATACTCGAAAAGAACTTCACTTCTTTTTACTTCTTTATCACTTAATTTTGAAGCTTCATCATCGATATATACTGAAGTAATTGAAACTATATCTCCAATCTTCATCTTAGGTAAAATCCCTTCGACACTGTCAATTGGGATTTCCGCAGCCCTCATCTGTCTAAGCTTATCACTCACAAAATCAATATTATTTAGAGCTTTTTTTTCAATAGCCCTAAGGCGAAGTGATATAGTTGGAAGCTCATTAAGATTTGTTTGTTTCATATCAGCAACTTTGACCCATCTTAAAATATCCTTTGCAGCAAATTCGGATATTGCAATATGGCCTTTAAATTCTTTTCTTTGAATATCATCTGGTCTTATAGCATCAGATGGTATTGCTTTTTTAGGAATTTTTATTCTATCAAAATCTTCTTTACTTACAGGATTACCGGGCATAATATTATACTTAGCAACCAATATATAGTCTTGCTCAGCATATTTTTTAATTAAAATGAAGTTACCTAAAAAAGCACCGGCAATTAATACTACTGCAACTATTAAAAGTATTATTCCTGTTTTTTTACTTTTGCTTAAACTGAAATTCAATCAATCATCTCCTCTCTGAAAATAATAAAACTATTAAAAAAAACATAAAAAAAATAGAAAGTACTCTATCTTTCATTTTTTTATCCAAAATCATTCTTACAGATTCTTAGGCAAAGAAGTTGGAATCAAGGCTCCATCTACATGTCCATTTCTTGTATATTTATTATTTTTTTCATTATATGAGTATGCTGACTGCAAATATCCGCTCTCATGCAAACTGGATACATTACTGCTTCCTCCTTTACTGAAAACTTTTACATCAATTTCATGCTGCTTTTTAATAAGGACGTGGTCAACATCAACTTTGCTTTTATAGTTATTTTTTTTCCATTTTCTTTTTCTTATTTTTTCTTTTATCCCACTTTTTTTACGGCGTACTGATTTTTCATTTTGATATCTTTCTGAATCATAATTAGATAGCATTTTTGAAATATATGTACTACTCTTATCAACTTTTTCAGCTACTTCCTTAACTGTCAAACCTTCATTATAAAATAATTTAATAGCGAGCTCTATCCAACTAGGTATTTTTCTGTTGTCCTTTTCTTTATTATATTTAACTGGATCATGCTTAATAAGATGTTTTGATATCGCTTGCTTAGATATATCCAGATGCTTTGCTATCTCAGTTACATTTAAACCTTCTTCATAGAAAAGTTTGACAACAATATCCTTAATCGATAGTCTTCCTGACAATTACTTAACCTCCCTTCTAATTTAGTTGACATTAGTTTATTTTTTCGCTACTTTTTTTTGAGCATAAAAATCCATAGGCACCTATTTTTTCAGAAACCCTAAAAGATTGAACTCCTTATTTATTTTATTTTTATAAGGCATAATGTCTGATAGTAAACTATCCATGAAAACCTCATAATCTTTATTAGGTTTAAAGGGATTATATATTGGTGCCCTATATGTTTTTTTAATTACAGTCGTATCTATAATCTCGGAATATAATTTTTTATATTGTTTAGTATCTGCAAAACTAATTACTAGCTTCCAATCAGATATGTTAGGTTCTAAATTAGCAAAATCATCGCATCTATAGTATATGATGTCCTGTGATTTCCAAAGAGATCCATTAAGGCATAGAATCTGGTGGTTCATCCTAAACATTTCATTGTAGTTTTTTTCTCTTTCTACTCTTCTCTCATCTTTGTTAAAACTTTTAAGTGTGCCTAGGTCAAACAATACATAATTATAATCTTTTTGTTTGATTTCATAAAATATATCATTTGTACTATTAGCATTAACATAAAAATCTATATCCATATATTTAAAATATTTATCACTCTTCATTGGTTTTCCATGGGAGTATAACTCGGCTATAGATAGGTTGTTACTCCTATCTACTACTGCAACTTTACTTTTATTCCTTACAAGTGACATTGCAATACCCAGTAATGTATGAGTAGTACCTGCCGCAGTAGACACTCCGCCGACTCCTATAGTTACATGCTTAAGCTTAGATTCTTTAGGCACTTTATAAACAATTTTTTCTTTAAGCAGTATCTTTTCTTTAATGCTGCTATTATCAGGAGTAAAGCCTTCATCTTTATTTTCTAGAGACACATAATTATTCTTTATCGATTCGTATAAAATATATTTATCATTTTCTCTTAATTTCTCCTTTAATATATCTGGCATATTTATGAGTATATCAACGTTCTGTTTATCGCTATATTTTCTAGTAATGTATTCATAGTTATTAAAAAGTTCATCGTCTGAGCTGCTCATTAGATATTCAACAATTCCACTAATTTCTACACTAGATATAATACTGTTTGTCCTTGCTTCATCTTGTCCAAAGCTATCCTGAGTATCATTTATTCCATAATAGAATTTTGTTTCTTTTTTATTTCTATC
>JAKSBP010000094.1 GCA_022361035.1 Clostridia bacterium | reverse complement strand
TCGGATAATGTAATACCAGCCGATAGGCCGGAAGCATAGGTATATACATAGAAATTCCAGTAAAAATGAGGTATCCTTGACCACCATATCTTAACCAACTCATCTACTTCAAAATCATCACCATAATACTTTTCCATTAAACTGCCCCAGGTTTCATTTAAGAAGGAGGCTGTTAGGGTCACTCCTGACTCTGCTGCTTCGTGGATTGATTTTTCAAACTCTGCGTACATTAGTTGAGTATAAATCGAACCCCTTATCTGCTCAAGATATGAACCTATAAGATATATCTTATCCTCCTTAGTTTGTGCGTTTTTGATAAGATAATCGTACATTATTGCTTCGTTAGTAGTAGAAGCTACTTCAGCCGTAAAGATTTCATAGCCGGCCTTAGCATAGGGCTGCTTTTTATTTGAATAATAGCTATTCATCCCATGGCCTAATTCATGGGCCACTGTAGAAACCTCCGATAAAGTACCGTTATAGTTTAAGAGTATGTATGGATGGGTATCATATGAACCCCAGCAATATCCTCCAGACCTTTTATTCTGAGTTTCATATACGTCTATCCAACGATTGTCAAAGACCATTTTCAAGTCGTCAATATATTTTTCTCCTAGAGGACTTAAGGCCTCTAAAATCATTTCCTTAGCATCTTCATAGGGAATATTGGAATCTACAGACTTAATCATGGGAACATACATATCATAGTAATGTACCCTATCCTCTATACCTAAGAGCCTTTTTCTCAGTGATACATACCTGTGTAGGGGCTTTAAATTATTATTTACAGCCTCAATAAAGCTATCATAAACCTTTGGGTCCATATGACTAGAAAGCAGGGCAGCTTCAAGGGCAGAGTCGTATTTTCTTGCCCTTGCATTAAATATATTTGTTTTAACCTCACCATAAAGGGTAGCTGCTAAGGTACTCATGTTAGCACTATAGCTTTTAAACTCTCCCTCAAAGGCCCTCTTTCTAATATTTCGCTCTGGATTTCTAAGCAACATACCGTAGACCCCAGGGGATAAGGTTAACTCTCTGCCCTTCTCATCTATGACCCTGGCTAGCTGTCTATCACTATATCTATAGGCTTCATATATTTTCTCAGGAGTTCCAATAAGCTTTCCAGCAAGGGCCATCAAACCCTTCTCCTCTTCAGAAAGGCTGTGGCTTTTGGAATTTATTATACGTCTAAGGAATAAATCATAATCCCTTAAATCCTTATTCTTCATCAGATTTTTCAATTTTTCTTCAGGAATCAGTGATAATTCAGGTTCTATGAAAGCAAAGGAACCTTGAATACGTGCATTAATGGTTTCAGCCCTGTCTACCATACTCAAATATTTTTCAATAGAAGTGTCTTCATCACTTCTCATACCTGCATAAACGTAAAGTTTGTCGTGCAAACGTTGTATTTCATCGGCTAACCTTAAACATTCAAGGATATAGGTAGGTTTTTTGTTAAGTTTACCCCTGTATCTTTCTATAGTAGGTATCATCTTTTCTAGCCTTTCGAAATCCCTCTCCCAATCTTCATCGGTTTCATAAATATCCTCTAATCTCCATTTATACTGCTCGTCAATTTCATCCCTTGTAGGTATACTACTGTCCTGGGCATATACCCCTAGAGCTGAAAAAACCATGGTAAACAACACAATAGATACCAATGTCTTTGATGTGAATGTTTTTTGAAACATAAAAATCCCCCCTACATATAAAATTATGATGATTCACAAAATATAGATGAGTGACTTGTAAATTTAATAAACGAAAGCAGCTCTGAGGTTTCCTTCTCAGGGATTTTTATGAATCTGTTTAACCTCTATTTAGTATATTTAAAAAAAGTTTATATCATGAGGCAAAAGGATTCTCAGTGGCTGCTGAAGTAAGTTAACATTCTCAATCACACATCTATAGTTAGAATTTAAACATAGTTTATATTTAAGCATATGTAATGTCAATAAAATTTAGGAAACAAAAAATATTTTAAGTAATATATAAAAGATATATAAAACACCACAAATTTATTTAATTGTGTAGTGAATGAAAACTTAAATTATAATATTCACAATAAATGTTCGTAATAATATAGTTATATAATAAAAAAAGGATTAAAAAAATTCGGAAAGCTATTGACTAGTAAAGCTTACTTTGTTATGATTTAAATGTCAAAAAAACAAATAAATATCCTCTCATATAATTCTCGTAATAGGGTCGAGAAGTCTCTACCGGACAACCGTAAATTGTCTGACTATGGGTGAAATTTATCTAGGTACAATATTGTACTTAGTGGCGAGATTAAAATTACGCAGAGGTTTCACTACATAGAAATAACCTGTGCGTTATTTTTATCTCTAAAAATTTCATGATAATCCTTTTAATTTGTTTATTTTAGGTCACCCCTTAAGGAGAAGCTGCCCATGATTTTTTATTAAAAAATTGGGTTTAAAAAACTTCCTTTAAGCAATATTAAAATAAAGGGATATCGATATAAGATGATGAGGAGGATAAAGATGATTGAAAGATTTTTTAAACTATCAAAAAACAACACAGATGTAAAGACTGAGATTGTTGCAGGTATTACTACTTTTATGACCATGGCCTATATTCTCATAGTCAATCCATCAATCCTATCGGCAACGGGAATGGACAAGGGTGCATTATTTACGGCAACTGCATTGTCTGCTGCTATAGCAACCCTGGTTATGGCTTTAGTTGCAAATTTACCCTTTGCATTGGCACCGGGAATGGGGCTAAACGCCTTTTTTGCATTTACAGTAGTATTGGGGATGCAGGTTTCATGGCAGTTTGCATTAACGGCAGTATTATTGGAAGGAATTATATTTGTTATTCTTACATTTTTAAATGTTAGAGAAGCCATAATTAATGCCATACCACTTAGTCTTAAAAAGGCGGTTTCAGTTGGTATAGGCTTATTCATAGCATTTATAGGGCTTTTTAATTCCGGTATCATAGTAACAGGTATGACCCATATAGGCGATGGAAAACTCGATGGTATTCCAGTAAAGCTTGGACATATTACGGGAGGCTCTGCACTTCTTGCGATTATTGGATTATTAATTACAGGTTTCTTACTGGCTAAGAAAGTAAAGGGAGGTCTGCTCCTTGGAATATTGGTTACTACTATTATTGGAATTCCCATGGGAGTTACTCAAGTTCCCCAGGGCCTTAAGCTTTTAAGTGCTCCGCCATCATTAGAGCCTATATTATGGAAATTTGATTTTTCCCAGGTGTTTTCAATGCAAATGCTCCTTGTATTATTTACTTTCCTATTTGTAGACATGTTTGATACAGTAGGAACCCTAGTAGGTGTTGCCACAAAGGCAAACATGCTGGATGAAAGGGGAAAGGTGCCAAGGGCAAAGGAAGCCTTGTTTGCCGATGCAGTTGGAACAACCCTTGGAGCTATGCTTGGAACCAGCACAGTAACTACCTATGTAGAAAGTGCCTCTGGAGTGGCAGAGGGTGGGAGAACAGGACTTACTGCATTGTCTACGGCGGCAATGTTTATCATAGCCCTATTCCTATCGCCCTTATTTATTATGATACCAGGGGCTGCAACGGCACCGGCTCTGATATTGGTTGGTCTTTTCATGATGTCGCCTATAAAGGATATAGACTTTGATGACTTTACGGAGGCTATACCGGCCTTCTTGACAATAATTATGATGCCCCTTGCATATAGTATAGCTGAAGGTATAGTATTTGGAATGGTAAGCTATGTTGTACTTAAGACCTTAACAGGTAAATTTAAGGACGTTTCATATCTTATGTATGTTTTAGCAATAGCCTTTGTACTAAAGTTTCTTATAGCATAATCTATATGAAGATTCTATAAAGATTAAATTAATTTAAAGATTTACAATATCTAACCCATGGGAATAACTTTTTCATTTTATTATTTCTGTTTCCTCCCTTAAATAAACAGATTTATCCTTTGAATGAAAGGGTCCCGTGGATACTGATATATTGATTAGAAGCCTTAATTATGGCTTCTATTTTTTTATAGGCTAGAGGATATAAAGAACATTATCAGATTCTTTGTTACTAATAATTTTTTATAGTTCAGGAAAAAATAGATATTATATAACTTGATTTTTAAAAGAAGAGGAGGTTTTAAATATGGATAGAACAGTAGAAGTACTTAATAACTTGCTTCAGGGAGAAAATATGGCTGTGGATTCTCTTAATACTTTTATAAACAAAGTTGGGGATGAAAACATAAAGAGGACATTACAGGAAGTTCAAAGTCAGCATAGGGAAAATATGTCGGTTTTAGCAAAACGTATCCAAGATTTAGGTTATGAACCTAGGGAAAAGCTAGGATTAAAGGGTGCTATGGCTGACCTCATGATTAATATGGATTTAATTGGAGAAGGGGGAATGTCTATTTTAAATAAGGTCATAGAGGGAGAAAATAAGGGCATAAGTAGGATGGCCGACGAAATATCGAGGTCAAACCTAGATAGTGAAAGCAAAAAAATAGCCAATCAAGTTCTAGAAGAGGATAGGAGCAGCCTAGCAAAGATGCGAAGACTTAGGCAGCAATAGAAGCTTTAAATTCCATACCCCTGGGTCCTCCTTTGAAACCCAAGGGTATGGTTTAAATATTTATGGCAACATGGCCTTAGACACCAAGGTCTGACCTAAGCATATCTATAAATACCTTTACCGTAGGAGTAAGGGGCAATTTGTTATTAGTAATAATCCCTATGCTTCTACTTGGGATATCCTCTTTAATCCTTAGTTTGAAAATTGTTCCCTTCCTTAGCTCCTCCTTTACAGCGTCCTCTATAACAAAGGAAATTCCAAGACCAATCTTAGTCATTTCTATAAGCAAATCTATGCTGTCTAGCTCGAATTCTGGTGAAATCCTTATGCCATTTTTTTTAATCAATTCATCAAAAAAGCTGCGGGTTGTCGAATTTTTTTCTAGACTCAATATTGGATATTTTTCAAGTTCCTTAAGATTGACAGTAATATCCTTCAAATTTCTAAATTTTTCTCCCCCAATAAAAATATCTTGTATAGTTTTCACAGGGACCACATCTAAATTCTCATATTTATATTTACTATTCAGATTAACTACTGCTATATCAATACTACCCCTTTTAAGTAGGTCCACACATAGGGGAGATGGTCTATTAGTTATGTGTATCCTTATGTTAGGATAATCTTCGTGGAATTTTTTGAAGTATGGAAGGAGAAAATATTTACATATGGTGTCGCTGGCACCAATGTGTATCTTACCCTGTATTAAATTACCTATTTCAAATAGAGCCCTTTCCCCTGACTTTATGAAATTAAAGGCCTGTTCAATATGCCTAAAAAGAGTTTCACCCTCGGAGGTTAATCTCATATTTTTAGTGGGTCGAAGAAAGAGCTTAGTGTCTAGCTTTTTTTCTAGGAGCTTTATGGATTGACTAACGGCGGATTGAGAGACATATAACATCTCTGCCGCCTTTGAAAAATTAAGGGTTTTTGCTGCAAAGTAAAAGACCTTATATAGTTCAAAATTTATATCCATACATTAGTCCTCCTTATAGTACAGATTAGTAATATTAATTTTATTTATATATTTTACTATGTTAGAATTAAATTGTAAAGTCACATATTAACTCACCTAGGAGGTTTATATAAGATGAAAAATGTTGTCAGACGACTCTTTGTAGAGAAGAAAAGGGGTTTTGATGTAGAAGCACAGCATTTATGTAGGGATATCAGAGAAAATCTATGTATAAAGGAATTGGATACCATAAGGATTATGAATCGCTACGATGTATCGGGGATTTCCGATGAAGAATTTGAAAGGGCTAAAATAACTATCTTCTCTGAGCCGAGGATTGACAAAATCTACGATGAAAATATAAATATAGGGAAAGATGAAAGAATCTTAGCAATAGAGTTTTTACCTGGTCAATATGACCAGAGGGCAGATTCCGCCGCCCAATGTGTTCAGATACTTACTCAAAAAGAAAAACCTGCTATTCATGTTGCTAAAATAATGGTTTTAAGGGGTAACATAAGTGATGCAAGCTTTGAAAGAATAAAGGATTACTGTATAAATCCAGTTGATTCAAGGGAAGCTTCCCTTGAAAAGCCCCATAGTTTAGAAATGGAAATTGAGGCTCCAGGGGATGTTAAAATTTTAGAAGGATTTGTAGATAGGAAAAGGAATGAAATAGAAAGCTTTAGGGAAGAATCAGGGTTCGCTATGAATATAGATGACCTTATACATTGTAGAGATTACTTTAGAGATGAAGAAAAGAGGAATCCCACCCTTACTGAATTAAAGGTAATCGACACCTACTGGTCTGACCACTGTAGACACACTACCTTTCTTACGGAAATAGAAGAGGTTGAAATTGAAGGGGGACTCTATGGGGATGTAATCCAGGAGGCCTATGGTGAGTATCTAAAATCCAGAGAATATGTATATGGCGGTGAGGATAGGGATATCTGCCTTATGGATATAGCTGTAATAGGTATGAAGGAGCTTAGGAAACGAGGTAAGCTAGATGACCTTGAGATATCCGATGAAGTAAATGCATGCAGCATTGAAGTAGATGTGGATGTAGATGGTAACATGGAAAAATGGCTAGTAATGTTCAAAAATGAAACCCACAATCATCCTACGGAAATCGAGCCCTTTGGCGGTGCTGCCACCTGCCTTGGTGGAGCAATAAGGGATCCCTTATCGGGGAGGGCATATGTCTATCAAGCTATGAGGGTTACAGGTAGTGGTGACCCAAGGGCAAGAATTGAGGATACTTTGCCGGGAAAATTACCCCAGAGAAAAATAACCACAGAGGCTGCCCATGGATACAGCTCCTATGGGAACCAAATTGGACTTGCCACGGGTCAAGTTGCCGAGGTCTATGATGAAGGATTCCTAGCTAAGAGGATGGAGATTGGAGCCGTTATCGCAGCTGCCCCCAGAGAAAATGTTAAAAGGGAAAGACCCTTAGAGGGAGATTTAATATTGCTTGTAGGTGGAAGAACGGGAAGGGATGGATGTGGTGGGGCCACAGGCTCTTCAAAGGAACATACGGAAGAGTCCATCTTTGTATGTGGAGCTGAGGTTCAAAAAGGGAATCCTCCAACCGAAAGAAAGATTCAGAGACTCTTTAGAAAGCCTGAGGTTGCAAAGCTCATTAAAAAATGTAACGATTTTGGAGCAGGGGGAGTATCCGTTGCCATTGGTGAACTTGCCCACAGCCTTGAGATAGACCTAGATAGAGTTCCTAAAAAATATGAGGGATTAGACGGAACAGAGCTTGCAATATCGGAATCCCAGGAACGTATGGCTGTAGTAATAGATAAAAATGATTTAGATAAATTTATAGACCTTGCCCATGGAGAAAATTTAGAAGCTACCTTGGTAGCCAAGGTAACTAATACAGGTAGGCTTATAATGAAATGGCGTGGTAAAAACATATTGGATATAAGCAGGGACTTTTTAGATACTAATGGTGCTAAACAGAGGACAAAAGCAAGGGTAATCCATCCTTCAAAGGAAAAGGATTATTTCCAAAGGACAACTGATTTATATAAAGATAAAAACCTTTTAAATGCATGGATGGAAAATCTAAGGGATTTGAACGTTGCCGATCAAAAAGGATTAGTGGAAAGATTCGATAGTACAATTGGTGTTGGAACGGTACTCATGCCCTTTGGAGGGAAATATTCATTGACACCTACCGAGGGAATGGTTTGTAAGATACCTGTACTCAACGGAGAAACTAATACCTGTACAATAATGACCCATGGCTATGACCCAAGGCTTGCAAAATGGAGTCCCTTCCATGGTGCTATGTATGCAGTAATCGAATCTATTTCTAAGGTTGTTGCCCTTGGAGGAAATTATAAAGAGATAAGATTGACTCTACAGGAGTACTTTGAAAAGCTTGGGAATAATAGGGAAAGATGGGGTAAACCCTTTAGTGCCCTCCTTGGAGCCTTTTACGTCCAAAAGAAACTGGAGATACCGGCTATTGGAGGTAAAGACAGTATGTCGGGAACCTTTAAGGACCTAAACGTTCCCCCAACACTGGTGTCCTT
>JAKSBP010000442.1 GCA_022361035.1 Clostridia bacterium | reverse complement strand
CTATAATAATAACGGTCAGCTATTTTTAGCCCTCCTTACTTGGAGGGTTAAATGTTTTAAAAGCTTGGAGGTTTTGGAGCCTATGTTTAAAAACTTTTTTAAAGAGGATTTTAAGGATAAACTAGATGATATAGATAAGGTAAATTTGCCAAGCCATATCGCCATTATTATGGATGGGAATGGCAGATGGGCTAAAAAAAAGAATTTGCCTAGAGCTGCTGGTCATAGAGCTGGAATAGAAGCCCTGCGAAGTATTATTAAAGCCTGTTCAAATATAGGTATATCATATTTGACCCTATATGCTTTCTCAACTGAAAATTGGAGTAGACCTTTAGAAGAGGTTAATAGCCTTATGGAACTTCTCCTTTTTTATCTGAAAAAAGAAATAGGAGAGATTCATGATAATAATGTAAAAATAAACATAATTGGAGATATATCAAAACTACCTAAAAAACTAATATCTGAAATTGAAAAAGCTACCAATCTCACATCAGATAATACTGGTCTTATGATAAATATTGCTTTAAATTATGGTTCAAAGTCAGAAATAATCAATGCTGTTAAGAATATTTGTAAAAGTGTAATAAAGGAGGAGTTAGAAGTCAAAGATATTGATGAGAACATATTCTCACAATATTTATATACAAAGGATATACCGGATCCCGATTTATTAATAAGAACAAGTGGTGAACAGCGAATAAGCAACTTTTTACTGTGGCAAATCTCCTATAGTGAATTATGGTTTCCACAAGTATATTGGCCGGATTTTAATACAGAACATTTATTTGAAGCGATTGAAGAATATAGACGAAGACAAAGAAGATATGGCGGCCTTAAATAGGGTGGTGATTATATGTTAAAAAGAGTAATTTCAAGTGTCTTAGCAATACCCTTACTTATATTTTTAGTTAATAGTGGTGGAGTGGTTCTAAAAATTTCAACTTTAATAATAGTTTTAATAGCCCTAAAAGAATTTTATAGCTCCTTCCATGCAAAAAATATTTTTCCACTTAGCTATGTAGGGTATCTATTTACTATTTTTATGTACTGGGCTGCTTCAAGTACATATATACATATATCCTTTATACTAATTACCTTAACTTTACTAGTAATTTTTCTGTTTGCTAAAAAAGTAACACTTAATGATATTTCGATCACCCTCTTAGGATATATATATATATCATATTTACTTTTACATATTATACTGACTTCAAACTTAGATTCTAGATTATTTATATGGTATATATTTATAATAGCATGGAGTGCCGATACTTCTGCTTATTTTGCAGGAACTTTCTTAGGAACAAAAATTTTTGGAGATAGGAAGTTGTTTCCTAAGGTGAGCCCAAATAAGACAATTGAAGGATTTATAGGAGGAATAGTAGGCAGCAGCTTATTTTCACTTCTTTTTGCATATCTTTTTATGCAAAGATTTATGATCCATTCCATAGCCCTTGGTTTTTTGGGAAGTATCATATCTCAAATTGGAGATTTAATTGCATCAAAAATTAAACGTTCTATGGAAATTAAGGACTTTGGAAATGTGATGCCGGGTCATGGCGGAATATTAGATAGATTTGATAGTATATTATTAGTAGCACCTTTTGTGTACTACTATACCCTTTTTTTCTTTAATTAACTAAATTATGATAATCTACTATTCTGGGGGAAATACGTATGAAAAAGATTTCTATTTTAGGTTCAACTGGGTCAATTGGAACCCAAACCTTAGAAGTAATAAGGAACAATCCAGATTATTTTAAAGTTATTGCTATAAGTGGGAATAATAATACAGACCTATTATTACAGCAAATTGAAGAGTTTAAACCTAAGTATGTTGCTGTGTTTGATGAAAAGAATGCTAAAGAGGTAAGAGATAAGACTTCTAGTTCAAAGGTTAAAATACTACATGGGATTGAGGGATTAAATGAAATATCTGTTTTAGATGAGGTAGACATCCTAGTCACATCAGTTGTAGGAAATATAGGTTTGCTTCCCACCTTAAAGGCAATAAAGGCAAATAAGACTATTGCCTTGGCTAATAAAGAAACCCTAGTAACAGGTGGCGAATTGGTGATGAGGGAAGCTGAAAAAAATGATGTGAAAATCATACCAGTAGATAGTGAACATGGTGCCATATTTCAATGTCTACAAGGCTATAATATGAAGGAAGTAAACAAGGTTATTCTTACAGCCTCTGGTGGTCCATTTAGGGGCATGGATAAAGAAAGGCTTATGGATATAACAGCAGAGGATGCATTAAAGCATCCAACCTGGTCAATGGGAAGAAAGATAAGTATTGATTCTGCCACATTAATGAATAAAGGGTTAGAAGTAATTGAAGCCAAATGGTTGTTTGGCCTTGAATTAGAACAAATAGATGTAGTAATTCATCCCCAAAGCATTATTCATTCAATGGTGGAATTCCTTGATGGTTCAATACTTGCACAGCTTAGTACTCCCGATATGAAACTTCCCATACAGTATGCTCTTACTTATCCAAATAGAATTGAATCCAAAACTAAGGGTTTAGATTTTGGTGAGTTCGACAAGCTTACTTTTGAAAAGCCTGATAGACTTACTTTTCCATGTCTAGATTTAGCCTTTGAAGCCCTTCGTGTTGGTGGTACGATGCCTGCAATTTTAAATGCAGCTAACGAAGAGCTAGTATTACAATTTTTAAGTAAGAAAATCGGGTTTTATGATATACCCGATAGGATAGAAAAAGTAATGAATTACTATAAAGTAATAAAAAACCCTAATATTAATGATATAATTGAAGCAGATAGAATGACTAGGGAATACATTAACAAATCTTTCTAAGGTGGGATTGTATGCAGACTTTTATTAGTTTTATATTTGTATTTGGTCTTTTGGTCTTTTTCCATGAATTTGGACATTTTGCTCTAGCCAAACTTAATAATATTAAAGTTCATAAGTTTGCCCTAGGCATGGGACCAAAGCTTATAAGTTTTAATGGTAAAGAAACTGAATATTCCATAAGAATTTTACCCATTGGTGGTTTTGTGAAAATGGAGGGTGAAGACGAGGCTTCCGATGATTCAAGGAGCTTCTCAAGTAAAACTCCTTTACAAAGGATTTCTGTTCTTGCAGCAGGACCTATTATGAATATTGTATTAGCAATTTTGCTAATCACAATAATTTCTTTTAACATTGGGATTCCTGTTAATATAATTGATAAGGTATCGGAAAATTCTCCGGCAGAAATATCAGGACTTAAATCAGGTGATGAAATAGTAAAGATAAATGATACAGATATTGAAGCTTGGCAGGATATAGTAGATGTTATTAGTGTAAGCCAAGAAGATATTTTAACAATAGGCGTCCTTAGAAATGGAGAAGCTTTTACCTATGATGTTAGACCTGAGTTTAATGAAGAGAACAATAGAAAACTTATAGGTATTAGTCCAGTGTTACAAAAGTCTTTAGGAGCTTCTATTAGAGCTTCAATAGACAACGTTATTTTAATCATAAATCAAATCTTTAAATTTTTATTTGACCTTATCCAAGGGAAGGCATCGACTGAAGGAGTTGTTGGTCCCATTGGAATGGTTCATTACGTAGGTGAAGCTGCTAAAATCAGTATTTCCTCCTTACTATATTTAGCGGCAATTATTTCAATTAACCTGGCAATTTTAAATATTTTGCCCTTTCCTGCCCTTGACGGAGGAAGAATAATATTTGCTTTAATTGAGCTTATCAAAGGTTCTCCTATTAATCCAGAAAAGGAAGGCTTTGTTCACATGATTGGCTTTGTTATTCTCATAAGTTTGATGGTATTGGTTCTGGTTAAGGATATCATGAAATTTAATCCGTTTTAGGCCGGTGATAATATGAAGATAGATAGAAATAGAACAAGAAAGATTAGATGTAAAGATATCTTTATCGGTGGGGATTCTCCAATATCTATACAATCTATGACAAGTACAGATACTCGTAACATCAAAGAAACAGTTTCTCAAATTAAGAGATTAGAAGAGGCTGGATGTGAGATAGTTAGAGTAGCCATACCCGATATGGAAGCTGCTAAGGCTATATCGGAAATCAAAAAGAAAATATCTATTCCATTAGCCGCAGATATTCACTTTGACTATCGACTTGCTATTACTTCAATAGAGAAGGGAATAGATAAATTAAGAATAAATCCAGGAAATATTGGTGACAAGGAAAGGGTTAAAAAGGTAGTATCTAAGGCTAGGGAAAGGGAGATTCCCATTCGTATAGGTGTTAATGCAGGTTCCTTGGAGAAAAGCATTATAGAGAAATATGGTATTACTCCCTATGGATTAGTAGAAAGTGCTATGAATCATATAAAAATATTAGAAGAGCTAGATTATGATAAAATAATAGTCTCTCTTAAGGCATCAGATGTAAAGTTAACCTTTGATGCCTATAAACTTTTATCCGAGAGGGTGGATTATCCTCTCCATATTGGTATCACTGAGGCAGGAACAATATGGCGTGGAACTATTAAATCGTCAATTGGAATAGGCTCATTGCTGTTAATGGGTATCGGAGATACCCTAAGGGTATCTCTGACTGGAGACCCTGTGGAGGAAGTGAAGGTAGGTAGAGAAATACTACAGTCCCTTGGGATTAGAAAGTTTGGTATAAATTTTATTTCTTGTCCCACATGTGGAAGGTGTCAGATTGATTTAGTGAAACTAGCTACAAAGCTTGAAAGAGAATTAAATCATATTGAATCCCCTATAACAATTGCTGTTATGGGTTGTGCTGTTAATGGGCCTGGGGAAGCTCGAGAGGCTGATTTAGGTATAGCCGGCGGTAAGAATTCAGCCTTACTATTTAGAAAAGGTGAAATAATTAGAAAAGTTCCTGAAGCTGAAATAATAGATGCTGTTTTAGAGGAGATAAAGAATATAGATAAAAGCCTTTATAGGTTATAAGCTCCATATTCCAAGTTCAAAATGTCTAAGATATCCTTATGTCTTAAAGCTTTGGACTTGGAACTTAGAATTTTTTTTGGAGGTAAATAAATGGACAAAAATATGGCATATGATAATCTAGAAGGCTTACTTAGCAATCAATCAGATATTTACCTTGATTCAATTACATATAACGCCAGTTTAAAAAAATTAAATGTAACATTAATTCCTAGTCAAATAATGAAAAAAGAAAGTCTTTCCCATGTTAAGACCAATATAAATAAGAAGTTGCCCTTTGTTAAAGAGATTAATATAAAAACTATATACGACTCCCTATCAAAAAATATTAAAAGACTTATTCTTGACTACTGGGAGAACGTAGTATACGAAATCAAGATGAAGAGTCCGTCTATGATAGGGTGGATTAAGAACTGCAAAAAGGATTATCATAGTTTAGATGATACATTAGAAATATCTATAGAAAATTCAGTTGGTTTGGAAAATCTGCATCTAAAAAAATTTAATAAATTAATAGAAGATATCTACAATAGGGATTTAAATAGGAAAATTAAAGTAAAATTTAAAGTTATAGAATGTGAAGATAAGGACATTAATAAAATATACATAAAGGAAAAGGAAAAGGAACTAAATTCAATATTAAGCAAGATTATGGCAAACAGTCCCCAACCAAAGCAGAATACTAAAAAAAATTCACAGCCAAAGGCTGAAAAGGAAAATATTCTTGGAAAAAAAATAACTGGAGAAATTGTAAAGTTAAAGGGTTTATCGGAAGAAGACGGTATGGTATGTGTTGAAGTTAAAGTATTCCAAAAAGAAAGTAGGGAATTGAAAAACGGAAAGATTCTATTGACTCTATCGGTTACGGACTACACATCATCAATAGGGGTTAAAATTTTTATAAGTAAGGATGACGTGAAGGAGTTAAAGGATAGTATCGTAGTAGGAAGCTACTATAGAATTAGAGGTAGTGTCCGCTATGACACATTTGAAAAGGAAGCAATAATCATAGCTAAAGATATTAATAAGTCCCATATGCAAGAGCAAAGTAGAGTTGATAATAGTGAGGAAAAGAGGATAGAGCTTCATGCCCATACAAAAATGAGTTCTATGGATGGAGTATGTAATGCCTCTGATCTAATTAAAAGAGCCTCAGAGTTTGGCCATAAAGCTATAGCAATAACAGACCATGGTGTAGTTCAGGCCTATCCTGAAGCTATATCTGCCAGTAAAAAATATGGAGTCAAGGTGATCTATGGAATTGAAGGCTATATTGTCAATGATAGTTCACCATTAGTTCAAAACTCTAATAATCAGTCCTTAGATGGTACATTTGTAGTATTTGATATTGAAACCACTGGATTGTCCTTCAAACACGATAAAATAACTGAAATAGGGGCAGTAAAAATATGTAACAATGAATTTATAGAGAGATTTTCAGCTTTAATTAATCCTAAAATAAAGATTCCCACAAAAATAGTTGAGCTTACGGGTATAACCGATGAAATGGTTAAGGATAAACCTACTATTGAAGGGGTACTTCCTGAATTTATTGAATTTATCGGTGATGCTCCCCTTGTAGCCCATAATGCATCCTTTGATGTATCCTTTATCAAAGAGAACTGTAATAAATTGAAACTTGAATTCAACAATACAATTGTTGATACATTATCCCTCAGTAGAATACTAGTTCCTAAACTTAAACGATATAAACTAAACGTCCTAGCAAAACACTTTAATATTAAACTTGAGAATCATCATCGTGCTGTGGACGATGCAGTAGCTACTGGTGAATTATTTATTAATTTAGTCTCAATTTTAAAGGATAAGGGTATGAATAGCCTCGATGAAGTAAATAATCTACTAAGGGGTAAGGTTGACTATACCAAGCTTGATACAAACCATATAAATATTTTAGTTAAAAACTATACAGGGTTAAAAAATCTTTATAAGCTTGTTACCCATTCTCATTTAGAAACCTTTTATAAGAGGCCGAGGATACCTAAAAGTATGCTCGCAGCAATGAGGGAAGGGTTAATAATTGGTACTGCCTGTGAAGCAGGAGAGCTTTATAGGGCAATAGTAAGCAACAAAAATGAATCAGAAATTGGAGACATTGTTAAATTTTACGACTTTCTTGAAGTACAACCAATAGAAAATAATAGCTTTATGATTGAAAAGGGAATAGTGAAAAGCTATGAAGAGCTAAAGGAAATAAATAAAAAAATTGTGGAGTTAGGTCAAAGATATAACAAGCCTGTAGTTGCCACAGGCGATGTCCACTTTTTAGACCCTCAAGATGAAATCTTGCGTAGAATTCTTATGAGTGGTCAAGGATATTCTGATGCTGATAATCAGCCTCCCATATACTTTAAGACAACAGGGGAGATGTTAAATGATTTTAACTATTTAGACGATGAAACAGCCTACAATATAGTTATAAAAAATCCAAATGATATTGCTGATTCCGTAGAAAATATTATACCAATTCCAGAGGAAACCTATCCACCTAAAATTGAGGGTGCAGATGAAGATTTAAAAAATATGTGTTATAAAAAAGCAATGGCTATATATGGTGATCCTATACCGGAAATAGTAAAGAGTAGACTTGACAGAGAATTGAACTCTATAATAAGTAATGGCTATGCGGTTATGTATATCATTGCCCAAAAACTGGTTACAAAATCCCTGAGGGATGGATATCTTGTTGGGTCCAGAGGGTCAGTTGGTTCCTCATTTGTAGCTACCATGAGTGATATTACTGAAGTAAATCCATTGGTTCCCCATTATGTATGCCCAAACTGTAAAAATTCAGAGTTTATTACAGACGGTTCGTATGAAAGTGGAGCGGATTTGGAAAATAAAATTTGTCCAAAGTGTAGTACCCAGTATAATAAAGATGGTCATGCAATACCCTTTGAAACCTTTCTTGGTTTTGAAGGAGATAAAGAGCCTGACATTGATCTTAACTTTGCAGGTGAATATCAAGGGATTGCCCATAAATACACCGAAGAACTATTTGGTAAGGGGTATGTATTTAGAGCTGGTACTATCGGTACTATAGCAGAGAAAACAGCCTTTGGATTTGCTAAAAAGTATTTTGAAGAAAAGGAAACAACAGTAAATAGCAGGGAAATACTTAGATTGGCTTCTAGCTGTACCGGTGTAAAAAGAACCTCTGGTCAGCATCCAGGCGGTATAATGGTTGTTCCAGACTATAAGGAAATACATGACTTTACACCGGTTCAATATCCAGCAAACGATAAATCCTCTGGTGTAATAACGACCCACTTTGACTATCATGCAATAAGCGGTAGACTACTAAAGCTTGATATACTAGGCCATGATGTACCAACCATAATAAAAATGCTTGAAGAAATTACGGGAGTTAACCCCCAGAATATACCCCTTGACGATGAAGAAACAATAAAAATATTTACCTCTACAGAGCCTTTAAAACTAGCAGATAATAACTTTAAAATAGAGGTTGGCTCATTGGGGATACCAGAATTTGGGACAAAATTTGTTAGGCAGATGTTAGTTGATACTAAGCCTACGACCTTTGCTGAATTAGTTAGAATCAGTGGGTTATCCCATGGTACCGACGTTTGGATTAATAACGCTCAAGAATTAGTTAGACGGGGAACTGCTGAACTAAAGGATGTTATTTCCACAAGAGACGATATAATGAACTATTTAATATTAAAGGGATTACCTCCTAAAGAAGCCTTTATAATTATGGAGAGGGTTAGAAAGGGCAAAGGTTTAACTGAGGAAAATGAGAAGCTTATGGATGGGTATAAGATACCCAAGTGGTATATTCAATCCTGTAAGAAAATTAAGTATATGTTTCCAAAGGCCCATGCAGCAGCATATGTTATGATGTCCTTTAGGATAGCTTTTTTTAAAGTTTATTATCCACTTGCTTTCTACTCTACATATTTTTCGACTAAGGTCGATGATTTTGACGCTGAGCTCATTTGTAAGGGCAAGGATGTAGTATTAGATAAGATAGATGAATTAAATAACCTTGGCAATGGCAGTACTCAAAAAGAAAAAGACCTACTTACAGTATTAGAAGTAGCCTATGAAATGTATTGTCTTGGATTTGACTTTCTTAAGGTCAGTCTTTATGAATCTGACCCTGTTAAATTCCTTATTAAGGATAACAGTATACTGCCGCCCCTTAGGTCCCTACAAGGGGTAGGTGAAAATGCTGCTGTGAAAATTGCTGAGGAAAGTAAAAAGAATGAATTCCTTTCAATTGAAGATATAAGATTAAGAACAAAGGTTTCAAAAACTGTAATAGAAACTTTAGAAAGTCATGGTTGCTTAGATAATTTACCAAAATTAAATCAACTGTCTTTATTTTAAAGTTGCATGCGGTTACTCTTTATGATATAATTTCCATATAATAATATGCGAATTTATTGAGAGTGGGACTTTCCCCACTCTTTGTCATTATAGATAATTTTACACAGTGAAACTTAACAAAGCTTAAAGATTTGATGACTCTTAATTTCTTATTGTAGTTTATTTTTAAAGTATAATGATTTTTTAAAATTTCCGTATTTTCTTGAATACATAAATTAAAGTTTACAAATCAAATATTTAGAATAAAATCTTTATGGGATAGTATATAGTGAAACAAATTTATCTTAAATTTTAGTGTTGTTTATCCATAATAGAAGATTTTATTTATATGTGTATATAGTCCAGTACTTTACGGAAAAATACGGTTATAAATAATATTGTAAAGGAGGTTTGGCGTTGAAAAAGAAAAGAGTTGTAGATATAGTCGAAGAAATAGCTTTGCCCTTTTTAGCAGAAAAAAAACTAGAACTAGTCGAAATAGAGTTTGTCAAGGAAGGCCAATACAGATATCTTAGAGTTTACTTAGATAAAGAAGATGGTTTAAGCCTCGATGATTGTCAAGAGGTAAGTCAGTATTTAAGTGAAAGGCTTGATCAATTGGACCCAATTAAGGAAAATTACTTTCTTGAGGTATCCTCACCTGGAGTAGAGAGGCCATTGAAAAAAGATAAAGACTTTGAAAAATATAAGGGAAGATTAATTGAAGCTCGTCTCTATCATACTTTAAATGGTGAAAAAGCTATTAATGGTAAGTTGCTTGGACTAAAGGATAATAAAATTGTAATTGATAGGGAAACTAAAGGAATTATAGAGGTTGCTAAGGATAAGGTTTCTTTGGTTAAGCTTTTGATCAACTTTGATTAGGGGGTATAGATTGTGAAAAATGAGTTGTTTGATGCCTTAGATCAACTTGAAAAGGAAAAGGGAATATCAAAGGAGACATTAATTGATGCCATTGAAGCTGCATTGATTACCGCCTATAAGAAGAACTTTGGTTCAGCTCAAAATGTAAAAATTATTATAGATAGAGAAAATGGTGGTGTAAAAGTTTTTTCTCGTAAGGAAGTAGTAGAAGACGTGGAAAATGAGCTATTTGAAATAAGCTTAGATGATGCAAAGAAAATTGATCCTAACTATGAAGTATCTGATATTGTAGAAAAGGAAGTAACACCGAGAAATTTTGGAAGAATAGCTGCTCAAACTGCTAAACAAGTAGTTGTACAGAGAATAAGAGAAGCAGAGAGGACTGTTATATACCAAGAATTTGTCAATAGGGAAAGTGAAATAGTAACTGGAACTATCCAAAGAATTAGCAAGGGTATAGTTCATATAAATCTTGGTAGGGTTGAGGCAGTATTGCTTCCTAACGAACAAATCCAGGGAGAAGCCTATAAACAGGCAAGTAGATTAAAGACATATATTGTTGAAGTCAAAAAGACTACAAAGGGTCCTCAGATAGTTGTATCTAGAACTCATCCTGGTCTGGTTAAGAGACTATTCGAGCTTGAAGTTCCTGAAATACATGATGGTGTCGTTGAGATTAGAGGAATATCAAGGGAAGCAGGCTCAAGGACAAAAATTGCTGTATATTCTTCCGATGAAAATATAGACCCTGTAGGGGCATGTGTAGGACAAAGAGGCGTTAGAGTTCAGAATATAGTCGATGAACTCAGAGGAGAAAAAATAGATATTATAAAATGGGATGAAGACCCAGGGAAGTTTATTTCGAATTCGTTAAGCCCTTCAAAGGTGCTTAAAGTTGAGGTAGCTGAAAAGGATAAGTCTGCATTAGTTGTTGTCCCAGATTATCAATTATCCCTGGCAATAGGGAAAGAAGGTCAGAATGCTAGATTAGCTGCAAAGCTAACTGGGTGGAAAATAGACATAAAGAGTGAATCGCAATATGAAGGTTCCCTTTAAACTGTTTCTAAACTAGTATTTATATTGTATTTGAGGAGGTATGGTTATGAAAAAAAGAAAAATACCTCTAAGAAAATGTGTGGGCTGTAATGAACAAAAAAGTAAGAAAGAATTCATTAGAATAGTAAAGAATAAAGAAGGAGATATCAGTATTGACTTTACCAGTAAGGCCCACGGAAGAGGTGCTTATATCTGTCCAAGTATAGATTGCTTAAAGGCGGCTCAAAAAAAGAAATCCCTTAACAGAGCCTTTGAAAAAGAAATTCCAAAGGAAATATATGAAAGATTAATTGAGGAACTTAGCAAAAATGAAGGATAAAATTTTATCATTATTAGGTTTTGCACAAAAATCGGGAAATCTTTTTTCAGGTGAAAATACCTGTGAGCTTTATATAAAAAGAAATAAAATTAAACTTATAATTATTTCTGAGGATTCTTCACTTAACAGTAAAAATAAATTTATTAATCTTTGTAATTCTAGAAATATTCCATATTTAATTTTTTCTAATAAAGCCGATTTATCAAATGCCATAGGAAAATATAACAGAGCCATACTTGGTATTAAAGACGCAAAATTTAAATCTAAAATTTTAGACCTTTATAATGACGAAGTTTAATTCGTCAATACTTTAGGGGGTGAAATATGTGTCAAAAACTAGGGTTTATCAGTTAGCAAAACAAATTGGCGTTTCTAGCAAAGAACTCATATCCAAGCTCAAAGAATTTGACCTAAATGTAGCTAATCATATGAGTACTCTAGAAGATGAAGACGCAGATCTTATTCTTGAATATTATAATCCTAGCAAGAATAGTGATAAAATCAATAGTAAAAATTCCAGTGATGAGTCTCCAAATAAAAAAAATATAAAAAATAAGGCAGAAAAAGCTGATGACAGAAAAGGTGAGGAAGAGAATTTGACTAATGAAAATTTAGATAATTTTGACAAGCAAATAACTATTACGGAAAAAATAACAGTGAAGGATTTTGCTGCCAAGATAGATGTCAATCCAAATGAAATAATTATGAAATTAATGGGTTTAGGAACTATGGCTGCACTTAATCAAGAAATCGATTTTGAAACTGCGGAAATAATAGGTGCAGAATATGGTTTTAGTCTCATTAAAGAAGTCTCAATGGAAGATGAAGAGGATGAGGATTTCTTTGATGATGTAGAGGACGATCCAAAGGATTTATTAAACCGCGCACCGGTGGTAACGGTTATGGGCCATGTAGATCATGGAAAAACCTCTTTACTAGATGCTATAAGAAAGACTGAGGTTACCGCTAGAGAAGCAGGAGGTATTACCCAGCATATAGGTGCCTCCGAGGTTGAAATCAATGGTAAAAAAATTGTATTTTTAGATACACCTGGCCATGAAGCCTTTACTTCATTACGTGCTAGAGGTGCTAAAATTACTGACATAGCGATTTTAGTAGTAGCTGCAGACGATGGAGTTATGCCTCAAACTATTGAAGCCATAAACCATGCTAAAGCTGCCGAGGTTCCATTAATTGTTGCTGTAAATAAGATTGATAAACCTAATGCGAACCCTGATAGAGTAAAGCAAGAACTGTCAGAACATGGAATACTTATTGAAGAATGGGGTGGAGATGTTGTCTCAGTTTCCGTTTCTGCCTTAAAGGGTGAAGGCATTGACCATCTATTAGAAATGATTCTTTTAGTTTCTGAAATGCAGGAACTGACTGCTAATCCCAAAAGATCTGCTGTAGGTACTATTATAGAGTCGGAAGTTGATAAGGGTAGGGGACCCGTTGCCACAGCAATTGTTCAAAATGGTAATATAAAGATTGGGGATTCAATAGTTGCCGGTCATACTCATGGAAGAGTAAGGGCTATGATCAATGATAAGGGCAAAAGAATAAAAAAAGCTGGGCCATCAACTGCGGTTGAAATACTAGGGCTTTCAGATGTTCCAGAAGCTGGAGATAAATTTAAAGTAGTGAAAGATGACAGGACAGCTAGACAAATTGCCGAAAGACGCCAGCAAATAATAAGAGAGAAGAATTTAAGATCTACTCAAAAAGTATCCCTAGAAGACCTTTTCGAGCAAATTCAGCAGGGAAAGGTTAAGGATTTAAATATTATTGTAAAAGCCGATGCCCAAGGCTCTGTAGAAGCCTTAAAGCAATCCCTAATTAAGATAAGTAATGAAGAAGTTAGAGTAAATGTTATTCATGGTGCAGTGGGTACAATTACGAAATCAGATATCCTACTAGCCTCTGCTTCTAATGCAATTATTATTGGATTCAATGTACGGCCTTCTTCAAATGTTACAAATTTAGCGGAAAGGGAAGACATTGAACTTAAAACATATAGAATAATATATGAAGCTATTGAAGACGTAGAAGCTGCTATGAAGGGTATGCTGGACCCTGAGTACAAAGAAGTCGTGTTAGGTAAGATAGAAGTAAGGGCAACCTTTAAAGTTCCAAATGTTGGCACTATCGCAGGTGGATATGTACTGGAAGGAAAGGTTACACGTAACTCCAGTGTTCGGCTTATAAGGGATGGCATTGTGATTTTAGATGGAAAGATTTCTTCATTAAAGAGATTTAAGGATGATGTAAAAGAAGTTGTTTCTGGTTATGAGTGTGGTATTGGACTTGAGAATTTTAATGACATAAAAGAAGGAGACATAATCGAATCCTATGTAATTGAAGAGATTCCTAGAACATAATCTCTAAGGTCTCGATAAGGATGGTGAAAAAATTGAGATACTCTAGAACTATTAGAATTTCGGAAGAAATAAAGAAAATTGTAAGTATTATCATAATGAATGAACTTAAGGACCCTAGAGTACCAAAGCTTTTAAGCGTTACTCATGTGGAAACTACAAGTGATTTAAGATTTGCTAATATTTACATAAGTACCTTTGACACCGAATCTGACAATCATGAAGTTATTGACGCTTTAAATAACGCTAAAGGATTCATCAGAAAAGAATTGGGAAAACATTTAAAACTTAGGTATACGCCTGAACCAATATTTAAACAAGATAATTCTATAAAGCAGGGTGCATATATGAATAAGCTCATTAAGAAAGTAAATAAAAATACTCACCTAAATGAGGAAGTAGAAGATAATGATTAGTGAAAATATAATAAATATTTTAAGGGGGAGAAAGAGGGTAGTTATTCTTCCCCATATACTTCCAGATGGGGATACATTGGGTTCATCCTTAGCTCTAAGAATAGCCCTATTGACATTAGGAAGTGATGTTAAAGTAATTCTTGATGATAAAATACCCTCTAACTTGAACTTTTTGATTACTCATAATAGTATTATGTCAACCGAAGCCTTCCTATCTTTAAATGTGAAGCCTGACTTGGTAATAACCATTGATTCAAGCGACATGGGAAGATTAGGTAAAAGAAGTAAATTTCTATATTTAAGTGAGGATACCTTAAATATAGACCATCATAGAACTAATACCTATTATTGTAAGTATAACTTAGTTGACCCAGAGGCTTCTTCCTGTGGGGAAATCATATATGAAATCATTAGAGCAATGAACATAAAACTTACTAAGGATATGGCTGAAAATCTCTACGTTTCTCTATCTACTGATACCGGAAGCTTCAAGTATAATAACACTAAGGCAAAAACCTTAAGAATTGCTGCTGAATTAATAGAAGCTGGAATTGATAAGACACGTATTGTTACAGAGCTGTATCAGAATAATCCATATAACAAAGTTAGGCTTTTATCTGACGCCTTAAGTAGCCTTGAAATTCATTATGATGGTAGATTATCGATTATGTCCATACCTTTACATATATTTGAGAAAAATAAGATTTCCACTTCAGAATCAGATGGCATTGTGGAATACGGTCGTGACATTGAAGGCGTTGAAGTAGCAATACTGCTTAAGGAGCTTTCACCAAATGAAATAAAGGTAGGGCTTCGATCAAAGTGCGATTTTGATGTAAGCTCCATTGCTAAAAGCTTTGGCGGAGGCGGACATAAGAATGCATCTGGATGTACCATTTTTGATGCCATTGAAGGGGCAAAAAAAATAATGATAAATGAATTTAAAGATAAACTTAAATAGGACCATTTACATAGGTGAAGAATATGAAAGGTATATTAAATATTTTAAAACCCCCAAATATGTCATCCCATGACGTAGTTTCAGTAGTTAGGAGAAAGTTGAACATTCAAAAGGTAGGGCATACGGGAACCCTAGACCCTATGGCTGTAGGGGTATTACCTATTTGTATAGGGAAGGCTACCAAGGTTATTGAATACCTTCAAAATGACACTAAGGTTTATAGAGCTGAACTGACCTTAGGGACAAGTACAGACACCCAAGACAGATGGGGCAGTACCATATCTAGTAATAGAGTAGAGGTTACTAAGAAAGATATCATAGATACATTTAATAGCTTTAAGGGAGAGCAACTTCAAATTCCTCCAATGTACTCAGCTTTAAAGCATAGGGGGAAAAAGCTATATGAACTTGCCCGGGATGGAATAGAAGTTGAGCGTAAAGCAAGAGAGGTATATATTTATTATTTAAATATAATAAATATAGTTGATAATAGAATACTTTTTGATGTAAAATGTTCTAAGGGGACATATGTTAGAACTATATGTCATGATATTGGACAAAGCCTTAATTGTGGTGGGCATATGTCGTTTTTGGCAAGGCTTGAAAGTGGCATTTTCAAATTGGAAAACTCAATTACCATAGAAGAATTAAATAGTGCCCACATAGATTATATTAAAAAATATTACTTATTTGATACAGATTATCCCTTGGACTTTATTTCTAAAATCGATGTGGAATCATCAGCTATGAAATCTCTTCTCAATGGAGTACCATTAAAAGAAAGTTTCTTCAAGTCTTATAAAAAAATCAGTAATAATGAATTAGTGAGGTTATACGTAGAGGATAAATTTATGGCACTTGGAATTTATCATAAAAGGAAGGATTTTTCATTTATAAAAGTGAAAAAATTATTCTCTTAGTAAGTAATAAGGAGAAGTTCAATGGAAGTAATAAATTCATTAGGAGAAATAGGAAGCCTATCAGATAGAACAGGAATTTCTCTAGGCTCCTTTGACGGACTTCATAAGGGTCATTTAACTTTAATAGACATTCTTTTAAAAAATTGTAGAGAAAAAAATCTTAAAAGTATTATTTACACGTTTTCCAATCATCCAAGGGAAATAATAAATTCAAAGCATTTACCTAAACGAATTATAAATAAGCAGCAGAAAATAGATTTGTTTAATAAAATAGGTATAGATATTTTAGTTATGGTTAATTTTGATACCTTCCATAGAAACATTAGAGCTGTAGATTTTGTTGAAAACATTTTATTGGAAAAGCTCAATATGTCTTCTATGACAGTAGGAAAGGATTGTCGTTTTGGAAAAAATGCTGAAGGTGATATTAACCTATTAAAAGAATTTTCTAGGGAGTATGATTTTGAATTAGCTATAGTTCCACCAGTCAAAATAGAAAATGAAATTATTAGTAGTACAGCTATTAGGAACTTTTTATCCCAAGGTATAATAGAAAAGACTAATATGTTTTTGGGTAGAAACTATTCTATTACTGGTCAAGTTGTAAAGGGTAAGCAATTGGGGTCTAAGCTTGGATTTCCAACGGCAAATATAGAAATAGACTTTAGTTTGTGTTTACCAAAGCCTGGTGTCTATATAACTAAGACCATAGTAGATAAAAAAATATACAATAGTATAACTAATGTTGGTTATAATCCTACATTTAACGAAAAAAATTATAATATTGAAACATACGTTCTAGAATTCAATAAAAATATTTATGATAAGGAAGTTAAAATTGAATTTTTACATAGAATAAGGGATGAGATAAGATTTAATAACATAGGAGATTTATGTAAGCAAATTAATGAAGACGTTTTATATACCAGAGAATTTTTAAAAAATTTTGAAGTATAAAAATTTATTAAAATCTTAAACTTTTCAAATATATATTTACAATATTAAATTTTTATGTTAAAATTTCATAGCGTAGGAACCTTTGCTTAGATTATCGACTCACCGACGTTTTCTAGGCATTAGGGGATTAATATAAGGAGGTGAAAATAATGGCTTTAACTAAGGAAATAAAAGATGGTATCATTGCAGAGCATAAATTACATGAATCAGATACTGGTTCTCCTGAGGTTCAAATCTCATTACTTACTTTTAGAATCAATGATTTAAATGACCATCTAAAAACTCACAAAAAAGACCATCATTCACGTAGAGGTCTACTGAAGATGGTTGGTAAAAGAAAAAACTTACTAAACTATCTTAAGAACAAGGATATTGAAAGATATAGAGCATTAATTGCTAAACTTGGATTAAGAAAATAATAGTGAGCGGGCCTAACCCGCTCTATTATTTTATAATTCATAGAAAAATTTGCTTATATAGCTTAAGGATATTATATTTTAGTTTTTTTTATTACATAGTAGGAAATAATATTTAAATATAGAAATAAATTATTATGCTTTAAAGTTGTTGATATGTAGTTAACAAAGAATCAGTTTTTCATATTTTTTACATAGACTTTGTAAGGAGGTATATAATGGTTAAAGTATTTGAGATGGAGCTTTCTGGTAGAACTCTAAAGGCAGAAATTGGAAGAGTTGCAGAGCAAGCAAATGGTGCCGTACTTGTTAGCTATGGTGATACTGTTGTCCTAGTCACTGCAGTAGCATCTGATAGGCCAAGGGAGGGTATTAACTTTTTTCCTCTAAGTGTTGATTTTGAAGAAAAACAATACTCGGTAGGTAAAATTCCCGGTGGCTTTATTAAGAGAGAGGGAAAACCTACAGAGAAAGCTGTTTTAACCTCTAGGCTAATTGATAGACCTATTCGTCCACTATTCCCTAAGGGATATAGAAATGAAGTTCAAGTTATTGCTACTGTATTATCGGTAGACCAAGATTGCACTCCAGATATAGTAGCTATGATAGGTTCTTCAATAGCTCTATCTATTTCTGACATACCCTTCGATGGTCCAACAGCTTCCGTAACAATTGGTTTAATAGATGGGAAGCTTACTGTAAATCCAACTGCCAAGGAAAGAGAGCTTACAGAGATGCATCTAGTTGTGTCGGGAACAGAGGATGCAATTATGATGGTTGAGGCTGGTGCAAAAATAATACCTGAAAGTGTAATGCTTGATGCTATAATGTTTGCCCATGAAAATATAAAAGATATAATTAAGTTTATTAATGGGATAGTTAATGAAATTGGCAGAGAGAAACAAGAGGTAGAACTATTTAAAGTAGATGAAGCCATAGATAATACGGTAAGGGATTACACAACTGAAAAAATGAAGGAAGCAATCCAGACTAAGGATAAGCAGGAACGCAATGACAATATTGAAAAGGTTAAAGAGGATGTAATCAATAGATTTATTGAAGACTACCCTGAAAATGAAAATGATATAAAGGCTTCTCTAGACAATATCATCAAAGAGCTTGTAAGAGAAATGATTTTATATGAAGGAATAAGACCTGATAACAGAAAAACAGATGAAATTAGACCTATTACATGTGAAGTAGGTATATTACCGAGAACCCATGGTTCAGGTTTGTTTACAAGGGGACAAACCCAATCCTTAACAGTTGCCACATTAGGGGCCCTTGGAGATGCTCAAGTATTGGATGGTTTAGGGCTAGAAGAGTCTAAGAGATATATGCATCACTATAATTTCCCACCATATAGCGTTGGAGAAACTAAATTCTTGAGGGGACCAGGACGAAGGGAAATAGGACATGGAGCTTTAGCTGAAAGAGCTTTAGAACCTGTAATTCCTTCAGAAGAGGATTTTCCCTATGCTATTAGGTTAGTATCTGAAATTTTAAGCTCAAACGGTAGTTCCTCCCAAGCTAGTGTGTGTGGTAGTACATTATCTCTTTTAGATGCAGGAGTACCCATAAAGGCCCCTGTGGCTGGTATTGCAATGGGCTTAATTAAAGATGATGATAAATTAGCTATCCTTAGCGACATTCAGGGAATGGAAGACTTTTTGGGAGATATGGATTTTAAAGTTGCTGGTACAAGGGAAGGTATCACAGCAATTCAAATGGATATTAAAATCCATGGATTAGATAAGGAAGTTTTACAGACAGCCTTAGAACAAGCTAGAAAGGGAAGAATACATATACTCGATGAGATGACCTCAGTAATTTCTGAACCACGTTCAGAGATGTCAAAATATGCCCCAAGGGTTATAAAGACAAAGATTGACCCTGAAAAAATACGTGATATTATTGGGCCAGGTGGCAAGACAATTAATAAAATTATTGCTGAAACAGATGTAAAAATTGATATAGAAGACGATGGTTCTGTATTTATTACTGCTAATAATATGGAGCAAGGAGATAAGGCTATAAAAATAATAGAAGAAATAATAAGGGAAGTCACAGTAGGTGAAATCTATGTTGGAAAAATTGTAAGAATAACTTCCTTTGGTGCCTTTGTAGAAGTGTTACCTGGAAAAGAAGGTTTAGTTCATATTTCTCAGATGGCTAAGGAACGTATTGCAAAGGTAGAAGATTTATTTAAAGTAGGAGACGAAATCGTAGTAAAGGTTGTGGAAATCGATAAACAAGGTAGAATTAACTTATCTAGGAAAGCTGTATTACTAGCTAATGAAGAAAAAAATAAGAAAGCATAAACCCAGGTTTATGTTTTTTTGCTTTTAGTAGAAAAAATTTATATCTATGAGTTAGTAATCTACAAAGGATTGTGCTATACCTTTGTACTCAAAGACTTTTCTTTCCCCCACACTTAAAGCATATATTCAAATCTTCCTTCATAAGATTACTTGAGGGAGGGATTTTTTATGACAAGAACTATTAAAACCTTTATTATACCTATTGTTCTATTGATTATTCTAATATTTTCTTTTTTTATGTATAATGACACTGTATTGTCGGTATTTACAAATCAAACACTTGAGCCAATACGCAAGGGGAGTAATAAAGATTACATAGCCTTTACATGTAACGTTGACTGGGGAACAGAACTTATTCCCACTATGCTTGAAATTTTTGAAAAACACAACATTAAAATAACATTTTTTGTTAGTGGCAGATGGGCTAAAAATAATCCTGATATGCTTAAAAAAATCTATGAAAAGGGTCATGAAATAGGTAATCATGGTTATAGACACAGAATGCACAGTAAATTAGGTGTAGAAGGTAACAAAAAAGAAATAGAAAGCACCCACAGAGTAGTTAAAGAAACTATAGGAATAGATATGAAGTATTTTGCACCGCCCTCCGGTGATTTTAACAATACTACACTTAAGGTAGCACTAGACTTAGGATATAAAACAATACTATGGAATATAGATACGATTGACTGGAGAAAAGATTCAACCTGTGATAAGATAATTAAAAGGGTTTTAAACAAACCTCTTAATGGTTCTATAGTTTTAATGCATCCTAAAGAAGAAACAATTAAAGCTCTGGATTATATCATTGAGTCCATAGGAAAAAAGAATATAAAAATTGGAACTGTATCTCACATTTTGAATACTCTTGATTAAATATATAAACTAAACTATAATATTCTTAGTCTTAGGGTTATAAAAAAATGGTCTCTATGATATATTCTATTAGTAATTCTCTTTTTAACAAAGATGGGGATATTTTTTTCATAACCCTAGGGAAAGTTTTATAGTTATACTCTTATTGAGAAAAGTGCCTTGGACAAGCTTATGGGAGTATAAACTTTTTTAGCAAGGGAGATTGTAATGTATAAAAAATTTACTTTAAATAATGGTATTAAAGTTATAGCAGAAAAAATCCATCATGTGAGGTCTACATCTATAGGAGTATGGATTAATACAGGTTCAATTTATGAAACATTCAGCAATAATGGTGTATCTCATTTTATTGAACATATGTTGTTTAAGGGGACATTTAAAAGAACTGCCAAGGAAATTGCATCTAGCATAGATAGCTTGGGAGGTCAATTGAATGCCTTTACAAGCAAAGAGTGTACATGCTATTACTCTAAGGTATTAGATTCCCATATCGATATTGCTGTGGATATTCTAAGCGATATGCTATTAAATTCAAAATTTGATGATAAGGATATATTAAAAGAAAAAAGTGTTATCTGTGAAGAAATAAGCATGTATGAGGATTCTCCTGAAGACTTAGTATACGACTCTCTTTCAAAGACAATATTTCATAAACATTCTTTAGGTTTTCCAATTTTGGGTACTCATAAGTCTATAGGACCCTTAAGTAAGGATAATATGTTAGACTTTATGGAAAATAATTACAATAGTGATAATATTGTAATTGCTATTGCCGGTAGCTTTGAGGAAGAACATTTGATAGAAGAGTTAAATAAAAAGTTTGGACAATATAAGTTTAGACCAGGAATAAAGAAAGCTATTGATAAACCAGTGTTTCACAGTAACTATACCTATACAAATAAGGATATAGAGCAAGTTCACCTCTGTATAGGCTTTGAAGGAGTCCCTAATGATGAAGAAAGCCTATATCCATTACTTATATTAAATAATGTCTTTGGTGGAAGTATGAGTTCAAGACTATTTCAAACTATAAGAGAAGAGCATGGGCTAGCATACTCTATTTATACCCATCCAAGCCTCTATAACGATTTTGGATTATTCACCACCTATGCGAGCTTGAATCCTTCTCAGCTAACAAAAACGATTCAATTAATTATCGATGAAACAAAGGAACTGACTAATAATTATATTACTGAAGAAGAATTACGATGTTCTAAAGAACAATTAAAGGGTAACTATATTTTAGGATTGGAAAGTACTAGTAGCATAATGACCATGCTTGGTAAATCCGAGATTTTTGGTAAGAAGATAAGAACCCAAGAAGATGTACTAAAGGGAATAGATAAGGTCAATATGGTTGATATGGAGAAAATTATCAATAAAATCTTTAGGGATAAAAAAGTTAGTTTATCTTTAGTTGGCAAATTAGATGAGACTACTACTAGAAAAAGTTTTGAGTATATAAAAAATAGGTTAATTTAGAGGGTAAAGGCCTTTGAGTTACCCTTTTTAGGTTTGGATTTTCAATTCTCAAGGGTCTTTCTAATGGGCTTTTTTAAAGAATTCCTTTGGTATAATTCTACTAATAATAATTTGTATTTTCTTTGTAGTAATAATTTTTCCTCCAATTATATAAACATAGTAAAAAAGAATAAAAAAACAAGGAGGAAGAAGGTTATGAAATTTAGTGAACTTGGTGGCAAAGAAATAGTTAATTTAAGTGATGGGTGCAGACTTGGAATGCTTGCTGAATCAGACTTGCTTATAGATGAAAAAACAGGTAAGATAAAAGCTTTACTAGTCCCTGATATGAAGAGTAGTTTTTCCTTTTTTTCTGAAAAGGACTTTGTTGAAATTCCTTGGCATTGCGTAAAGAAAATTGGAAATGATATGATTATTATTGAACTTGATAACAATGAATATGATAGCAGCAGCTCATATTTATAGATATTGTAAAAACTCCTTTAAATACAAGTTATGGTTATTAGCTATAGATATGTGCTTATAAAGGTTAATTTAACCCGTTGTGCTAGTTCCTCTAGCTGGGAGAGATGATATTTCCTTTTCGTTCATCTATAAACCTGTTTTTCTCTATATTTCTGTAGGTTAAAACAGGTTTATAAAAATCACTTAGGATGAAATATCATAACTCCCTAAGTCACCTAAAAATCCTAATGTATGATTTACTAGCACAAGAGGTTAACTTATAAAAATAGTATCTAAACCCCATTCAAGTTTAGAGGGAAAACTTAAGTTTTTCTATATTACTGGAAGACTAAGAAACTATTGGTATTCATGGACTTTGGAGGATATAAGTCTATATTTTTCATGGGCCTTGAAGTAACATCAATACAATAGGATTCATACTATAATATATAATATTTAAAATTACATACTTAAACCTAGATTATTTATATGAAATTTAAGGACTCCTTTATCTAATAGATTTAGTAAGGGTCTATTAATTTGAGACTAAAAATCTCGGTTAACAATAGGTATGGTACAAGGGGGACAAATATGGATATAGTTATACAAAAATTTGGTGGTACTTCAGTTGCTACAAAGGATTTAAGAGAGAAAGTAGCTAATAAAGTTATTCACACAAAGATTTCTGGGAAATTTCCCGTTGTTGTAGTATCGGCAATTGGTAGAAATGGTGATCCCTACGCAACAGATACTCTAATTAAGTTCTCCAAATCAATTCTCTCAGAACCCTCTAGACGTGAGTTAGATTTATTAATGAGTTGTGGGGAAACAATATCGGCAGTTGTAATGGCTAATACTATAAAAGCTATGGGCTATGATGCTGTAGCGATGACAGGATTCCAAGCAGGAATAATTACAAACTCAAATTTTGGAGATGCACAAGTATTAGAAGTTGACCCGACCAAAATATTAAGGTATCTTAAAGAGGATAAAATAGTAATCATTACTGGATTTCAAGGAATATCACAGGATGGAGATATAACGACCCTAGGTAGGGGTGGTAGTGATACTTCTGCGGCAATTTTAGGTGAGGCCCTAGGTGCTGAGATAGTTGAAATATATACAGACGTTGATGGGGTAATGACTGCCGATCCCAGGCTCGTTTCCCAGGCCAATGTAATTGAATCTCTATGCTATGATGAAATATATCAGATGGCTAAGTCTGGAGCAAAGGTTATACATCCTAAAGCTGTGGAAATTGCCGAGAGAGCAAATCTTATATTAAAAGTCAAAAACACATTTAACGACTCAGATGGTACTGTTATAGATAACCAACGTTCCTATTTAAAAGCACCAAAGGAAGAGGGCTATTCTAATAATTTAGTTACTGCTATAGCCAATATGAATAATTTAGTCCAAGTAGTAATTAATATAGTTAGCGAAGATGAGAGAAATAAATTTGTATTAAAGGAACTAATGGAAAAAAAAATTAGTATTGACATGATTAATTTTTTTGATGATAGGAAAGTTTTTACTATTGAGGAACACAACATATCTCCTATTAAAGATATTTTAAATAATTATGAGCTTGATTACAGTATAAAGCCAAATTGCAGCAAAGTAACAATTATCGGTTATAAGATCCACGGAGTTCCCGGTGTAATGGCTAGACTAGTAATAGCTCTATCTAAAAGAAATATCAAAATATTACAGTCATCAGATTCAAATACAACCATCTCATGCTTAATAAGCAGTGACAATCTTTTAGAGGCCGTCAAAGTATTGCATCAGGAATTTGATTTGAATAAATAGGATTTTAATTACTTTCTAATTAATAATTTTATAATTTCATATTTAGAAAACTACTATATTATTTTCAGTATAGTAGTTTTTTTTATGGCTACAATAATATTACAATAGAAAATTTAGGAGTGTTGATTATGGAATTTAATAATATAAGATTGACTTCAGATAATCCTAAAAAAAAAAAAAAAAAAAAAGTTAAAATCCAAGTAAATGAAAAATCGAACTTAAGGAACATTAAAGAGGTGGGAACACAAAATCTTCCTAGTACAAGTAATAGAGTTCCTTTTTTAACTATCATAGGTCATGTAGAAGGCCATAGTGCGTCGCCACCACAAAATAAGTCTACTAAATACGAACATATTATTCCCCAGTTAGTAGCTATTGAGCAAAATAATGAAGTAGAAGGTTTTTTAGTAATTTTAAATACTGTAGGTGGCGATGTTGAGGCTGGATTAGCTATAGCTGAAATGATAACTAGTCTATCAAAACCTACAGTATCCTTAGTATTAGGTGGAAGTCATAGTATTGGAGTGCCTCTGGCTACCTCCTGTGACTATTCATTTATCGTACCCACTGCTACAATGACCATACATCCAATAAGAATGAATGGACTAGTAATTGGTGTTCCTCAAACCTTCAAATATTTTGAGAAAATGCAGGAGAGAATCATAGATTTTGTAACAAGGACATCAAAGATACCTAGGGAGAAGCTAGTTGAACTAATGAATGAAACCGATGAAATTGCCAATGACATTGGGACTATACTGATTGGAGAAAAGGCAGTAGAGTTAGGATTGATAGATGAAGTAGGAGGTTTAGATAAGGCTCTACGAAAACTTAATGAAATGATTTTAGGGGTAAAGGAAAAAAGTAATGAAACAGCAGTAGAGGAAGAAAAAGATGGTGAAATAGACCCAGAGGAAAGTAGTGATAATGATAAAATGGTATTAAATTGAGACAATATATAAAGATTAATAAAGGGCAAGACAAATAAGGACCTATATGGGGGAAAGTGTTGTATAGGGAAATACAAGCTAAGATGAAAAAGGAAGCTTTTAATGAATTAGCTTCCTTTTTGTTTTTTCGATTTATTACTGTATTTACAGAATCTTGATAAATTCGCTAAAGTATGTTTTTTAAATATGCTTTGTATGTTATAATGGTTTTGTAAAGTGTTAATTGATTTTGATTTAACACTTTATTTTTTGTAGGTCATATGTTAAGAAATCATGGGATTATAAAGCTTAGAATATGAAAATTTTAACTAAAGAAGCGGCTTAAGTCGCCTTTTGTTTTCAAAAAATTTAAGAGGTGATTGTCTTGATTAAAAAAAGAACACAAGGTAAAAAAAGGCGTAGTGGTAAGGATAAAAAAAACAATGAAATAAAGGTATTATTACAAATTTCATTTGCTATTATATGTATATTTAGCTTACATACTGATTCCGTAGGGAAGTTAGGAGTATTTCTTAAAAATTTACTTATGGGGTTTTTATCTACCCCATCATATATTCTTCCCTATTTGATTATTGTATATAGTATCTTTTCATTATATGATCGTTTTAAAGAAAAAAGACAAAAGACTATGTTAGGCCTTATAAGTCTCTATTTTTGTTTTATCATTACTTACACTTTAATTTTGAGGGAAGATATTCCTAAAAACATTTTAAGTTATAATTCTTTAAGTTTATCCTATTATTTAGGTATTGAGGGTGGTATTGCTGGGGGAATTATAGGTAATGTGATTACGTCTATGTTTTTATCCTTGTTAGGAGTTCAAGGAAGCTATATTGTAGTGGGCACTTTAGCAGTTCTTTCAATAATTCTAACAACAAGCTTATCTATAAAGGATATTATAGAATCATTTAGTAAAGGTTTAAGAATAGCATCTGATTTTATAAAATCTTCTTGGGACAATTTATTTTCGAAGCCCATAGTATTTGATGAAGAAAATGATATGGCAATAGATAATGCAGACACTAAGAATAAAAAAGTTTTAATAAGTAATCCCTTTGATAATAAAGGAAATGATAGGAAGGATTTAGTTGATGAAAAAATTAAGATACTTGATTACACTAACAATAATAAAAAACCAGTAGAATTACCTATAGAGAAGGGCAATAAAGGGAATAATACAAATGAAAGAAAGTGCAAAGAGACAAAAGGGGATACCGATGAAGTTATAGCTGATATAAATATATCAGATAAAAGCAATCTAGAAAATTATAAGTTACCTAGTTTTGACTTGCTCGCTTCTAACCAAAATAGTAATACTATTCAGGATAAAAAGGATATTTTAAATAAGGCAAAGGTTCTTGAATCTACTCTACAGAACTTTGGTGTTGAAGCAAGGGTTATTCAAATAAGTAAGGGTCCGACCATAACCCGTTTCGAACTACAGCCGAAACCTGGAGTTAAGGTAAGTAAAATTGTAAACCTATCCGATGATATTGCCCTTAGCCTTGCTGCTCAGAATATAAGAATTGAAGCCCCTATACCAGGAAAGTCTGCTGTGGGAATAGAAATTCCAAATGATAGCTCTACCCTCGTTACATTAAGAGAGGTATTGGAAAGCAATGAATTTGCCAAAAAGGACTCAAAACTGACTTTTATTTTGGGAAAGGATATTTCGGGACAGCCTATAGTAGATGATTTGGCAAAAATGCCCCATATGCTTATTGCTGGTGCCACGGGGTCAGGAAAAAGCGTCTGTGTGAATTCTTTAATAACCAGTATTCTTTATAAAGCTACACCCGACGAAGTAAAGTTCTTACTAATAGACCCTAAGGTTGTGGAACTTAGCTGCTATAATGGGATACCCCACTTACTTCTTCCAGTTGTAACGGATCCTAAAAAAGCGGCTACTGCCTTAAACTGGGTTGTTCAGGAAATGACTAATAGATATAAGCTTTTTGCCCAGAATAGTGTTAGAGACTTAGATAGCTACAATGATAAGTTTAAGGATTCGCCAGATGAAAGACTGCCAAAGCTTGTAGCTATAATAGATGAATTAGCGGACCTTATGATGGTTGCTCCAAATCAAGTTGAAGATGCAATTTGTAGACTTGCACAGATGGCCAGGGCGGCTGGAATTCATTTAATTGTTGCCACTCAAAGACCTTCTGTGGATGTCATTACAGGTGTTATTAAAGCAAATATTCCTTCACGTATAGCCTTTGCCGTTTCCTCCAGTGCAGATTCAAGAACTATCCTAGATATGGGAGGAGCTGAAAAGCTATTGGGCAAGGGTGATATGCTCTTTTATCCAGTTGGTTCTTCAAAACCAAGAAGGATGCAAGGGGCCTTTGTTTCAGATGCTGAAGTAAATAAAGTCGTAGAATTTATTAAAGAACAGGTTGAAAATATAAACTATGAAGAAGATATATTGGAAACAGTTAATAGAGCTAATGATTCCCAAGAAGAGTCATCGGATGAACTTTTATCCTCTGCTATTGAAATGGTAGTAGAGGCTGAACAAGCATCGATTTCAATGCTGCAAAGGAAGTTTAGGATAGGTTATAATAGGGCCGCAAGACTAATAGATGAAATGGAAGCCCGGGGAATTGTTAGTGAGAACCTTGGAAGCAAACCAAGACGTGTTCTCATTTCTCGGGAAGAATTTGAAGAAATTAAGAGTAGTCAAACCAGTTAAAAAATAAAGTGGTGATATCAATTTATGGCAGAAAATCTTATCAGCACCAAAGAAGCCCTTAGCTTACCCGACCCTATATTTATAGACCTTCGCTCAGAGGATGAATTTAGTGAAGCACATATCCCAGGGGCTATAAATATTCCTATACTTAAAAACGAGGAACGGTCAGAAGTTGGAAAAATTTATAGAAATAAGAGTATTGAAGAAGCAAAGATTTTAGGCCTGCACTATGCTTCCTACAAGCTTGAAGAAATTTATAGGAAAGTATTAGGGCTAAAAAGAAAATATGACAATATCATAATCTATTGTTGGCGTGGAGGAATGAGGAGCAGAGCTTTTTGCAATCTATTATATACTTTAGGTACGAAGGGTGTATATCAGCTAATTGGCGGTTACAAAGCCTATAGAAAATTTGTCCTTGATTTTATGGACAATGGAATAAAAAAATATAAGTTCATTGTTTTACATGGCTTAACTGGTGTTGGTAAAACTATTATTATAAATAAATTAGAAGGAGCTAAAATCTCAACAGTTAACCTTGAAAAGCTTGCCCAAAACTCTGGTTCAGTATTTGGTGATATATTATTTAAAGGTAATCCTCCATCACAAAAACAGTTTGAGTCCCTGTTATTTCATAAACTCTATAATACCAATAATAGATTAGTAGTTGTAGAAAGCGAAGGTAAAAGAATAGGAAGCATAAGTATACCGGATTTAATGGTGAGATTAATGGAAGAAGGCCATCATATACTGATAAGAACGAGCTTGAAAAATAGAATTAAAAATATCCACCATGAATATGTAAAAGAAGATTTACATATCGATGACAAACTAATTAAATGTATTAATCATCTCAATAAAAAATTGGGCAATAAAAATGTGGACATGTTAGCCAATAAAATACATAGTAAAGATTATGATTTTGCAATTAAATATCTTATAAACAATTACTATGACCCATTATATAAATATTCAATAAATAAATTAGACAAGTTCGATCTATCTATAGACTATGATAATATAGATGATGCTGTCATATCGGTCAAAGATTTTATTGTTAGTCATTTTCCTAGAGAAATATGATAAAAATCCAACTCCCAGGAATATCGTAACAGGAAATTACATAACTTTAAGTTGCTATCTTATAGATAGAAAGTAATTAACCCCTTGTGCTAGTTTCTGGGGCGAGGGAGCTATGATATTTCCTTTTCGTTCATGCAATGAACCTGTTTTTTGTATATTTTCAAGGTTAAAACAGATTCATTGAAATCACTTAGGATGAAATGTCATAACTTCCTAAGTAGTGAAAATGCATATATGCAATTTATTAACATAAAGGGTTAATTATGTAATTTGTTTTACTGGACTATGAGATGATGATTGAGAGGAGAATATAGGCTAGTGAATGAGAAAGTGTACCTAGAAACCCTAGGATGTTCAAAAAATCAAGTAGACTCAGAGATAATGTTAGGCATTTTAAATAAACATGATTATATTTTAACCTATGACGAAGGCGATGCAGATATCATTGTGGTTAATACCTGTGGATTTATAGAAAGTGCTAAGCAGGAATCCATAGATACAATTTTAGAACTTGCTAACCTTAAAAAAACGGGTAACTGCAAGGTTATGGTTGTTACAGGTTGTCTAATCCAAAGGTATTCAAAGGAATTGTCTGAGGAGCTGCCGGAAGTTGATGCCTTTTTAGGAACTACAAACTTCGATGAAATCGCACAAATTGTTGATAAAACCTTAAGTAAAGGTAAAAGGGTAGTATCCATAACTAGTGCTGATAAATCTGTATCATATGATTTTCCTAGGATATTAACATCACCCTCCTATAGTGCATATTTAAAAATTGCCGAGGGGTGTGATAATTTATGTACATACTGTATAATACCAAAATTAAGGGGTAAATATAGAAGCCGTCCAATAGAAAAACTAGTTACTGAAGCAAAGAATCTTGCGAAGAGTGGGGTTCGAGAATTAATAATTATTGCACAGGATATAACAAGGTATGGTTTAGATATGTATGGCAACCATCAGCTAGTAAAATTACTTGAAGAGCTTAGTCATATTGAAGAAATTAAATGGATAAGACTTCAATATTCCTATCCAGATATAATAAACGATGAGTTGATTTCACTTATTGCTACAAATGATAAAATATGTAACTATATTGATATGCCCATTCAACATTGTAATGATAAGATACTTAGAAGGATGAATAGGAGAACTACTAAAAAACATATATTAAATGTTATTGATAAACTAAGGAGTAGAATACCAAAAATAGCCTTAAGAACCTCTTTAATAGTTGGATTTCCAGGAGAAACCGATGAACAGTTTAAAGAACTCTATGATTTTGTAAAAAGTGTAGGATTCGATAGACTTGGAGTTTTTACCTATTCAAAGCAAGAAAATACTCCAGCAGCGGAGTTTCCACATCAGATTCCTGAAAAAGTTAAAGAAGATAGGAAAAATGAAATAATGTTTCTTCAAAGGGACTTATCATTTAATAGAAATATGGATAAAATAGGTAGTATCTATGATATACTTATAGAAGAAAAAATTGAAGATGAAAATGTATATGTAGGTAGAACTGAATTTGATGCTCCAGAAGTAGATGGTGTAGTATATGTGAATTCCGATACGGAAATCGGTATAGGTGAGTTTGTAAGGGCAAAGATAATTGATGCCCTTGAATACGATTTAATAGGGGAGATTGTTAATGAATTTAGCAAATAAGATTACCATTGCTAGAATTTTACTAGTTCCTATCTTTATGATTTTTCTATTAGCTCAAATTCCGCATGGAGCTACTATTGCATCAATAATATTTATAGTTGCTGCACTTACCGATAGTTTAGACGGATACATAGCTAGAAGTAGAAATCAAGTTACTAAGCTTGGAAAGTTTATGGACCCTTTAGCAGACAAGCTTTTAGTAACTGCGGCCTTAGTTTCCCTTGTACAGATGGAGAAGATAGAGGCTTGGGTGGTAGTTATTATCATATCGAGGGAATTAATTGTAAGTGTTTTTAGGGCAGTAGCTGCATCGGAAGGAGTAGTTATAACTGCAAGCCCCTGGGGAAAAGCAAAAACTATCTCACAGATAGTTGCAATTATAACACTGCTCTTTAATAATTATCCATTTAGCATCTATAATATTCCCTTTGATACTATTTCTATATGGGTTGCGGTAATACTTACAGTTATATCTGGATATGATTATATTTATAAAAACAAACGAGTTTTTGTCTAGGGAACAAGGGTGATTTGGCTACAGACTTGTAATGGTAAGTTCCATGTTCTAAATTTCTAATTATTTTTAGAGTATTTTTAAAAATTTAACCTGCAAAGGAATGGTTCAGGAAAATTCTAAAGTTTTCTTGGAGGATATTTAAGTTTGGTGAGGTCTAGGGCTGAGGGTGAAGATATCCTTTGAGGGGCCTTTACCTGAAAAAGAAGGGGGTTTATCCATTGAACTGTACAATTTTAACTATTGGTACAGAGCTATTAATGGGTCAAATAGTCAATACAAACGCTGCCTTCCTATCTAGGGAACTAAATGGACTAGGTATAAATGTTTTATATCATCTTACAGTTGGAGATAATCCCCATAGACTCGAAAAAATGCTGAAGTATGGGCTAGAGTTCTCAGACTTAATTATCACCACTGGGGGCTTAGGTCCAACCCAAGATGATTTAACTAAAGAAATAGTAGCTAAATCCCTAGATAAAGAATTAGTACTCCATGGCAGAACCTTAAATAGAATAAAAGACTTTTTTAAAAAAATTAATAGGAATATGTCGGAGAACAATATAAAACAAGCTTATTTTCCCACTAACAGTATAGTCCTAGAAAACGATAGGGGAACCGCTCCTGGATTTATTGTAGAAACAAATAAAAAGGTAATAATTTCTTTACCGGGACCACCAATGGAAATGCAAAATATATTCCAAAGCTCTGTTAAGTCATATCTTTCTGATAAATCGAACTATAAAATTAAATCTAAGGTATTAAAATTTGTGGGTATGGGAGAATCTCAACTTGAGACTTCATTGGAAGATCTCATTACTAATCAAACAAATCCTACGATTGCTACCTATGCTAAGGGTGGAGAATTAGCTCTACGTATAACTGCTAAGGGAAAAACCGATGAAGAAATTGAAGGATTGATTAATCCCATCATAATGGAAGTAGAGGCTAGACTAAAGGAGTACTTATATAGCTATAATGGCGAGTCTTTAGAGAAGGTAGTTGCCGATATGCTTATGGCTAAGGATATTACTATTTCCTTAGCTGAATCCTGTACCGGTGGTTTATTAGCATCAAAGTTTACTTCTATTTCAGGTATCTCCAAGGTTCTAGATCGTGGAATCATTACGTACAGTAATGCTGCAAAAATAGAAGAATTAAATGTCGATGAGGAAATACTTAAAAATTATGGAGCTGTTAGCAAAGAAGCTGCTGAAGCTATGGTAATAGGGCTAAAATCCGTAACTAATACTGACCTATGTATATCAATAACTGGAATTGCAGGTCCAACGGGGGCAACTTTACAAAAGCCTGTTGGTTTAGTATATCTTGGTATAGCAACTAATAAAAGCGTTTTGGTAAAGAAGCTTAATTTCAATGGAGATAGGAATAGGATAAGGAATTATACGATAATAGCGGCCCTTAATTTAATTAGGAAAACTGTACAAAGGGAATATGGGGTTTAAGTTTTGATTAATAGTAAAGCTTAAAGGAAGAAAGTTAAAAGTTTTTATAAATTTTATTGACCTACTCATGGGATTTATGTATAATTAGTTTATAGAACATTTGTTCGCGAATAGGAAAGGTAGGTGAAGACCAGATATACATAGCCAGTATAAAACTTTTTGGTTATTGTAATTTTATCTGGGATAAATTATGAAAGAAAAAAATAAAGCCCTAGAGGTTGTTTTAAGTCAAATTGAAAGACAGTTTGGTAAGGGTTCAATTATGAAGCTTGGTGACGATACATCTAAACTAAACATAGAAAGTATACCAACAGGAGCTATTGAACTGGACATAGCCCTGGGAATCGGTGGTGTGCCTAGGGGAAGAATTATTGAAATTTATGGGCCCGAGTCCTCTGGTAAGACGACGGTTGCCCTTCACATTATAGCAGAAGCCCAGCGTATGGGTGGTACAGCAGCCTTTGTAGATGCTGAACATGCCCTTGACCCAGTTTATTGTAAGAGTTTAGGTGTTGATATTGATAACCTTATACTTTCACAGCCTGATACGGGAGAACAAGCATTAGAGATTGTTGAAGCCCTTGTCAGAAGTGGAGCAATAGATGTTATAGTTATTGACTCAGTTGCAGCCCTTGTACCTAAAGCAGAAATTGCTGGTGAAATGGGAGATAGCCATGTGGGTTTACAGGCAAGACTTATGTCTCAAGCTTTAAGGAAATTAACTGGAGTTATTAACAAATCTAAAACTTCTACAATTTTTATTAACCAACTAAGGGAAAAAGTTGGAATAATGTTTGGTAATCCTGAGACGACTACAGGTGGTAGAGCATTAAAATTCTATTCTTCTGTACGACTTGATGTTAGAAAAGTTGATATTATTAAACAGGACAATGAGTTTAAGGGAAATAGAACTAAAGTCAAAGTAGTGAAGAATAAATTAGCTCCGCCTTTTAAACAGGCAGAGTTTGATATAATGTATGGTTTAGGTATATCAAAGGAAGGTGGAATTTTAGATAGTGCAGTTAATGCAGAGATAATTAAGAAATCTGGTTCATGGTACAGTTATAACGATAATAAACTGGGTCAAGGCCGGGAAAATGTAAAGCAGTATCTAATTGAAAATTCAAATTTACTTGCAGAATTAGAGCATAAAGTTAGAAAGCATTATAACCTTCCCTCAGATGAGGGTAAGGCAAATGTAGCTGACAACTTAGTGGATATAGCTTCTAATGATAAGTCTAAAAAATAAAAAAGTAGATTCGATGAAACCTATTTACTTTTACTATATAGATGAGTGATTGAGAATATTAACTTACTTCAGCAGCCACAGAGAATCCTTTAGGCTCATGCTATAAATCTGTTTTTAGATAGGTAATAGAAGGTAAAACAGATTTATAAAAATCGCCCTAAAGGAAACCTCAGAGTCTGCTTTCGTTTATTAAGTTTGTTAATCACACATCTATAGATATGTGCTTGTAAAGATTAAATTACTCAAGTAGCCACTGAGAATCCTTTTAGCTCATGCTATAAACCTGTTTTTAATATAACAAATAGAGGTTAAACAGGTTTATAAAAATCGCTCAAAAGGAAACCTCAGAGTTTACTTTCGTTTATTTACTTTTACTACCTAAGTGAACATTAGAAATTATAGTTTTATCAACAGTCTAAAGTCCGATAAATATCGGGCTTTTTATGATGAAAATCTAAAAAACTCATTATACTTTATGACAAAAACGAATAGAAATTTAATTGGAAGCATATAATATGTGTTTTATAATCTTATAATTTATACATAGCTTTGCATCTAATAAAGTCTTAATCATCTTGACAGTATATTCAAAAAGATATAAAATTAAAAGGAAACAGAGAAAGACTCCATTTCCTGATTCATTTCCTTTTTGAACTTATGCTATTCTAGACCGAGGATATCGGTTTATATTTTTTGAGTGATTAAAAAATAAATATGGGAGGTGGTATGTATTAACAATTGGCCACTAGTTTTATCTATAGCAATATCAGCCCTAATCAGCTTTGGGATTGGATATATATTGAGAAAGATAACTGCTGAGAAGCAAATTGGTAGTGCCGAGCAAAAAGCTGAATTGATAGTTTTTGATGCAAATAAGGAAGCGGATACTAAGAAAAAAGAAATACTCCTAGAAGCTAAAGAAGAAGTCCATAAGCTAAGAAGTGAATTTGAAAAAGAAAGCAGAGATAGACGTAATGAATTACAAAGATTAGAAAGAAGACTTTTACAGAAAGAGGAGACCCTCGATAGAAAATCTGATAATCTTGAAAAAAAAGATGACTATTTAAACAAATCACTTAAAGAATTGTCTAACAAAGAGGTAATGGTTGAAAATCTGTATCAAAAACAAATTCAAGAGCTTGAAAGAATATCTGGTCTTACAACTGAAGAGGCAAAACAATTGCTACTTAGTGACCTTGAAAAAGAGGTTAAGCATGATGCTGTAATTATGATTAAAGATATTATTAATAAATCAAAAGAAGAAGCAAATAAAACAGCTACAGAAATAATTGCCTACGCTATTCAAAAATGTGCGGCAGATTATGTAGCTGAGTCCACAGTTTCAGTTGTTAACTTACCTAATGATGAAATGAAGGGTAGAATTATTGGTAGAGAGGGTAGAAACATTAGGGCCCTTGAAACCTTAACTGGAGTAGATTTAATTATTGACGATACTCCCGAAGCTGTAATCCTATCATCATTTGATCCAATAAGAAGGGAAGTAGCGAGGGTAGCTCTTGAAAAGCTTATTCTTGATGGAAGAATACATCCAGCTAGAATCGAGGAAATG
>JAKSBP010000255.1 GCA_022361035.1 Clostridia bacterium | reverse complement strand
TTTCCCATTATTTATCCCCTTCTTTCTTAGATACCCTGCCTATTTATTATAAATAGACAAAAATTATAAGTATATAGAATCTATATTAGATTATATCAATAACTATACATATATATACAATTTAAAATTAATACACGAAAGCAGATTGCCCTGTTTCCTTTTTAGATATTTCTCTGAAAAACATCTAACTTAATCTACTGTGATGAATTTGTGATGAAGCTATGATAAAAGAATGAAATTTCTATAGACATTATCTATTTTTTCACTTTCTATGCTATCATAATCTTAAGAATATTTTTTAAGGAGAGAAAAAAGATGCACGGCTTGAAAATTTTAGTTGCTGACGATGAGGAAAAGATGCGTCAGGTTATTAGGATTTATCTCGAAAATGAAGGATATATAGTAATAGAGGCCAGTAATGGACAGGAGGCCCTTGAGAAAATTAAGGAAACTAAATTTGCCCTGGTACTGTTAGATGTCATGATGCCAGAAATAGATGGTTGGACCCTATGTAGAAAGATTCGCCAAGAATTCTGTACCCCCATTATAATGATTACGGCCAGGGGTGAAGAATACGATAAACTCTTTGGATTTGAGCTTGGTGTAGATGACTACATAACTAAGCCCTTTAGTCTAAGGGAAATGATTGCAAGGATAAAAGCAGTTTTAAAGAGAAGTAATGGAGATAAAAATATGAATAACAATATTCTAAAGGTTGGAGCCTTAGAAATCAAGCCTAGGTATAGGCAGATATTTTTAGAGAATAAGGAAATGGTTTTAACTCCTAAGGAGTTTGAGCTGCTAAATTTCCTTTGCCAAAATCCAGAAATAGTATATTCAAGGGAACAACTATTAAATCAAGTTTGGGGCTATGACTTCCTTGGCGACCTGAGAACGGTTGATACCCATGTAAAACAACTAAGGGAAAAGCTAGGAAGCCATAAAAAATATATATGTACGGTTTGGGGAACAGGCTATAAATTTAGGGTAGGGGATTAAAATGAAAAGTATCTTAGGTAAAGTATGGCTAGGTATTACTTCATTAATAATATTAATCCTTTTAATTATATGGCTTTTTCAAATAGGATTATTAAATAATTTTTATATTAATGAAAGAAGGAGTATTCTATTAAAAGAAGGTGAAAAAATAGCCTCTCTCTTCCTAGAGTCCGATGATTATAGTGTGGTTTCCTACAGGGTTAAGGAACAGATAGAATCTTTTTGTTCTTCCTATAACGCTAAAATCTTTATAATAGATTCCCATAGTAATATCCTATTCTTCAACTCTTCAGGGGATTATTTTAAGGACCATAAATTCCAAGAGCAGAACCTTAGAAGGAATCTATCTATCTTTTATAATGATTTGGAAGTAAGAACAAAGATTTTAGAAGGTAAAGCCTTTGTTGTACAAAAAGACCATCCTCGTTTTAAGGAAAGAAAGTCTATCTTAACAGGAGTTCCAATTAAAGAAGATGGAAAGATTATTGGTACTATACTTTTAACTTCCCCCTTAGCTCCTATTGAAGAAACAATCTCCATTTTAAAGAAACAGTTATCAATTATAACATTTATATCTTTAATTATAGGGACTCTATTGGCATTACTATTTGCTAAAAATTTTACAGGTCCCATTCGCAAGATTACTGAGACTTCCAGAAAAATAGCAAAGGGGGATTTTTCAGCTAGTGTTAAGCTTGCTTCTAAGGATGAGATAGGGGTGCTGGGAGATACCATTAATGGTATGGCTAAGCAGCTAGGACAAATCGAAAATTTCAGGCGAGAATTTATTGCTAATACCTCCCATGAGCTAAAGACCCCCATTAGCTTAATTACGGCCTATAGTGAATTGATTAGGGATATGAATATTAAGGAGGAAGATAGTAAGAATCAATATTTACAAATTATTATAGATGAAGCCAACAGATTAAACAATATGGTTGAAGACATACTTTACTTATCTAAAATGGAGACAGGTTATTCTAAGCTCAAGCTCCTTAAATTCCCTGTTATAGAAGTCATAAGTAATGTTACTAAGAAACTAAAATTCTTTGCAGACCAAAAAAATATTAAAATCAATCTAGAGATTGATGATAAAAATACAGAAATATATGGAGATAGGGGAAAAATGCATCAAGTATTTTATAATATAATAAATAATGCAATTAACCATTCCTTTAAAGACAGCCATATAACTATTAAAATTATTAATATGAGGGATAGAGTAAGATTTGAGATTCTAGACGAGGGCAAGGGAATTCCAGAGGAAGATTTACCCTATATATGGGATAGATTTTATAAAGTAGATAAGTCTAGAAAAAGGGATGATAGTGGTACAGGATTAGGTATGGCCATAGTTAAAAATATATTAGAGGCCCACAGCTTCAAATATGGAATTGAAAGTCAGTTAGATAAGGGTACAATAGTTTGGTTCGAGGTTAACAAAGACATCTAATCTAAGGGCTCCTTCTAATTCTCAGTCCTTAGCTCCTAGCTTTTAAGGCGATAAAATACTTGTCACTAAACTGTTTAAAAGAGATGAAAAGTTTTCATCTCTCAGATTGTTAACAAAGTTAACAAAATGATAGGCTTTAACAAACTTCCAAGTTCAAGGCACGCTGAAATCGAGGAGCGGAGCTTATAATAAAAAGGAAGTCTATTTGCCTTTAGCAAATACCATAAAATTTCCC
>JAKSBP010000151.1 GCA_022361035.1 Clostridia bacterium | reverse complement strand
CATATAAAAAATATATATTAATTATGGCTAAGCTTCAGCCCTTAAAACTAAATCATCTAATTTACAGCATAGTACATTAGCAAGAACTTCAATTTTTTGAAAGCTTGGATTCTTTTTATCTCCTCTTTCTAATTCTTCTAAATATGATTTTGAAATTGAAGTTTCATATTTAAGGTTCTTCGTTAGAATCTCAACGTCACGAGCAGTATATCCTAAACGCTTTCTTATTTCTCTAATTCTTTTACCGTTTAACATAAAATACCCCCCTAGCTTAAATTTTTGAAGTTGTTTATTCATATTGATAACCAACATTAAGGTTTAAGATAAATCTTAAAGATAACAATTAACGTATCTCTATTTTTTTGAAATTCATTAACCTGTAAAATTGGGTATCTTCATAGATTTTATATATTGAAACTCAATTTATACTATACCTACGGTCTCTGACGAGTATAAATTAATAATTTTACTTTAACCCTTATACTAATTATATGATTCTTTTGTTATAAATTCTTTAAGTTTTAAATTTTTTAACATAAACGAAACAAAATATATAGATAGAAGTTAAAGTTCTTTCATATAGTATCCCTACTCTATAAAAAGCTAAGGCTAAAATGAAAGCAATCAAAGTAGGTTTATTACGGGAACGAAAAGGACATATCAAAGTTCCTGGCTAAAAAAGCTATAATAATAACTATAGTTATATGCTTTAACTTTATTGTTATTTACCTATATAAAAAGCTGTTGATAAACCTGAAGCTTATATAGGTTTATCAACAGCTTTTTTTCTTTTTATACTCATTTCCACAAAATATTCCTTATCCTTTATCTCAATTACATGGTCGCTATAATTAACTTCAAAATTTACAATAGAGGAATGTAAATCAATATTTTTTAACATATGAATAGTTGCAATATTATTAGCTAGACCCATAGAAAACCTAAGAACTAGGTTTCTAACTATGGAAAATTGCATTCTTGAATTTAGAACATCCATAGTGTCTCCAAAATATAAATTTAAGGTCCTATTTCCAATAGGGATAAATAGGTCAACATCATTTTCATCCTCCCTAACTATTCTTATCTCAAAATCACTATCTATGTAGAAGTTCTCTTTGCTAAATATCATAAATATTTTCACCTCTATAAAATTTATAGTAATGGTTTTAATTTTGAAAGTATTTATCTCTAATATCTGAAAAAATTCCATGGCACCTTTCAAAAAAACTAATTAGTATAGAGTTTCAAAGCCTTAGGGGCAGTACCATATCCATTATGCAATTTACTCATCTATAAAAATATAATACACTAATCAAAACATTTTCTCAAATATTCATATTAAATTTACAATATATACATTAAAACAGTCATAATGTTTCTAAAAAAATATATCTATATATTAGAGCCTAATAATTCATTGAGGAAATTGCATAATAAATTCCTTAGAAAAATATAAAAGTATTTATTACTTTAAAATAAATTTATTCCAATTATTATTCATAGATGATAGTTATGTAATTTACTCTATTAAAAGACATAGGGGGAAGTGTGTGACATGTGGATAATTATTACTAGAAAGCATTTATATAATTTGGCAATAATCATATTGTCTATCCTTATCCTATTGGTACTATCTCAAATCTTTTTTGAAGATGAGTCCAGCATAGTATTTAACACTACTCCAAAGGGGTATGTTGTGTTAATAATCGATGATTTTGGTAATCACAGTAATGGGACAAAGGAAATGTTAGATTTAGGCATCCCAATTACTGCTGCAGTAATGCCCTTTATGCCCCATAGTATAACCGATGCTAAGGCCGCACAGGATGCTGACTTAGAAGTGATTTTACATCTTTCTATGGAGCCTAACCAAGGTAAAAAAGAATGGTTAGGTCCAAAGGGTATTACTTGCGACCTAGACAATAATGAAGTTAAATGTATCCTATACGATGCCTTAGAAGAGATTAAATTTGCTGTAGGCATAAATAATCACATGGGCTCCAAGGCTACTCAAGACCCAAGAATTATGAAATCCATACTGGAGGTAGCAAAGGAAAAAAACCTATTCTTTGTGGATAGTAAAACCTCACCAAAATCTGTAGTATGGAAAACGGCTGAGGATTTAGATGTACCTTGCTTTACTAGAGACGTATTTTTAGATGGGACAAAGGATATCAACCATATCAAGAAACAGCTTTTATCCCTAGGAGATATAGCCCTAAAAAAAGGATATGCCATAGGAATTGGACACGTGGGAATCGAGGGGGGAAAACCGACGGCTGAAGCCATTAAGTTTGTTTATCCATACTTAAGGGATAGGGGAATCCATTTTATTACCATAACTGAACTTATGAAAATTTTGGACAAATAGGGGGAGGGTATTTGTAATTTTACCCTTCTTTTTTTATTATAATCTATTACATAAAGTAGGATGATAAATTAAATAAGCACTGAATATCCACATAATCCCCTGATAATAGTTTTTTCTAATCTAATTTTAATCTTCCACTAAGCTTTGTCTAATTTAAAGATTGTACTATATACATAACAGTATTATATCAGTAGTCAACTTAAAATCATGTATAAAAAATTAAAGATGATACTTACGTGGAGGTGCTAAAATGAAAGTTACATTAGAAGAAATCGATTTATTGAGAAAGAGGGCAAATGTAAGCTATGAAGATGCTAAGGAAGCCCTAGCAAAATTTGAAGGAGATATGGTCGAAGCTCTAGTATATCTTGAAAAGGAAAATAAAATCAATCATAAAAAGAAATGTGAATCTAAGAGCCAGTTTATATCTAAGGTTAAGAGCATCATAAAAAAGGGGAATAGGACAAAGTTTATTATTAAAAATGATGAGTCCGTAGTTTTAAATATCCCCATTACAATAGTCATACTATTGACCATTTTTACAACTCCCTTTGTTATAATCGGTCTTATAGCAGCTATATTAACTAAACATAAAATAAGTATAGAAAAACCAGAGGGGGGAAGTGTGGAAAAGGTCAATAAAGTCTTTGATAAAATGACTTCTACTGTAAATGATATAACATCTGAATGTGACTAGAATAAAAATGAAAGAATGATATAGATAACTCCTCGGAGCAGCCTATTAATTAAAGTAGGTTGCTTTTAAAATACCCTTAAAAATAATGTATCATTATAAAAAACTCAAAGGATTAATAATTCTTAATTACTTTTAAATAGGGTATAATTTAAAAGCAGACAATCTATTCTTAGGAGCCAGTTATTAATGCCACACTCTTTATATATATGTGTGATAGAGAATGTTAACTTACTACAGCAGCCACTGAGAATCCTTTAGGCTCATGCTATAAATCTGTTTTTAGATAGATAATAGAAGGTAAAACAGATTTATAAAAATCGCTCTAAAGGAAACCTCAGTGGCTGCTTTCGTTTATTAAGTTTCTTAGTTACACATCTATAAAAGAGTTAAAATCCTCCCCCCTTAAATGCTAAGAGGCGATGAAAAAACTTTGATTGTCTCTTCATCACCTCATTTAGTTAGTAATTTTATCATCTTTGATTTGAACTGTAAGCAATATTTAAAATATTAGAATTTGTCTTGTTTTTTATATAATTTCATTTTTACTGGAATATATCTATTTATACAATAAACACCTGAACTGAATCATGCAATGTTTTTACCCCATTATTTAATTCTTCCATAGACGCTAATATCTCTTCTATAGAAGCTGTTTGTTCTTCAATGGAAGCACTTATCTGCTGAGTTGCGGATGCTGATCCCTCTGTTATTGTGGAAATATTTTCTATTGATTTTAATACCTTATCTTTAGTGTCATTTACATCTTTTAAAAGCCCATTGGTCGATGCTATATCATCAACAACCTTATCTACAACATCATTAATTTCATTTAGTGATTCCTCCGTATTCGCTAAAGAAACATTAGCTTCTTGAACTATTTTACTGGCAGCCTCCATTGAATCTTGAGTACTGCCTATAACATTTGTAATTTCATCAATTATCCTTTGTATTTCATTAGTCGAATCACTACTCTGCTCCGCTAATTTCCTTACTTCTTCAGCAACAACAGCAAATCCCTTTCCATGCTCTCCTGCTCTTGCAGCCTCAATAGCGGCATTTAAAGCTAACAGATTAGTTTGCTCAGCTATGGAGTTTATTGTATCTACAATAGTGCCTATTGACTTAGATTTTTCAGTCAAATCTTGTATTCCTAAACCAACGTTTTTAGTAGCTTCTGTGTTTTCCTCAAATCTATTTTTAAGCCATACAATAGCTTGAATACCTGAATCAGCTGTTTCTTGCATTTTTTTAGTAACGTCAATGGTATTCTCAGAATGTTTCATAATAATATCTATTTTTTCAGCTAACTCATTAGTTTGATTCAAACTATCTCCAGCTTCCAGTGCTTGATTTGTCGCTCCAGATGCTATGTCTTGAATAGTTGAAGCAACCTCATTACTTACTACTCCAATTTCACCAGTTGTTTTAACAATTGATTCCGTTGAATCATTTACTCTGTTAACGGTACTGGCAACATCTTTAATCAGTTTTCTTAGATTCATAGTCATCCTATTAAAGCCATTAGCTAATTGACCTATTTCATCTTTTGACCTGATTTTTACATTTTCTGTTAGATTACCTGAGGCAATTATCTCTGTTTTTTTAAGGAGCTCTTTAATTCCTCCTAATAAATAAGTTACTATACCTAAAACTATTGAAGAAATAATTAAAGCTCCAATTATAGAATAAGTATACATTTGCTTTTTCATAATACCTGATTCTTGTAAAATCTTTTCTCTATTTTGAATAGTTTTTATAAAACCTCTAATCTTCCCATTAAAATCTTTAAAAGGAATCATTATAATCTGAAATTTTTCATCGAAAGATTTTATAAAAATCTCATCACCTTCTTTTAATTTATCAATAGTACTCTCATCAATCTCAAATATGTCATTTTCGATTGTAGAAGCAATATATTTATTATTTTCTTCCCATGCAACATTGTCTTCAGCTTTGAAACTATAGATAAAATATTCTCCATTAAACTTCTCTTTAAGAGAAGTTAAAAACTCTTCTCCAAAATTTCTTCCATATTCGACTGTTCCAATATGGCCGTTTTCATAAGACATAGGAACAACAACCCTTAAACCATATCCAGCCTTTCCCTCTTCTATGCCTGAAATAATTTTCTTTTGTTTATTTGCTTCATTAACTGTAAATCTAAATGACCTTAAACTATCTCCATACTTTTCTGGTTTATGGAGTCTTAAAAAAGAAGTGGAATCAGGTAAATGAAATTGAAACTGAGAAACATTATCTTGTACCTCTTTATAGGATGCTGATAGCATGCTAAGAAGTCTTTCTCTATCTCTCTCAGCAAAGGCTTTTTCAACCTCGCTATTTTTAGCTATGCTCAATATAGCCATCCTCGTTCCTTCAATCTCATCATCTATAGCCTCATTGATTGATTTGCTTAATAGATTATTGTATTCGTCTTCTTTTTCTTTAATTAGACTATCGGTTTTTCCTACCACAATTACTGAAAATACTATGAAGAAAACTAGAAAACTTAAACCTATCGCTCCAAAAAACTTAGCTTTAATAGACATGATTTACCTCCTTCAAAAAAAGTTTGTTTATCTACTATATTATTGTTAATTTCGACATTTTTTTCTATTTTCCTTTTTTTTGATGAATTCTAATTCATTAATATAATCAAAACTAGCCCTTCTTTTAAAAACGAATCTCATGAAATATCATAGGCTCAGGAGGGGACAGCTCAAAAAAAGATTAATAATTCTTAATTACTATTAAATAGGGTATAATTTAAAGTAGACAATCTATTCTTGGGAGGCAATTATTAATGTCACATAAAATCCTTATAATTGAAGATGAAGAAAGAATTGCTCGCTTTTTAGAGCTAGAACTACAGCATGAAGGCTATATGGTCGAAAAAGCATATGATGGTAGGACTGGTCTGGAAAAAGCCCTTGAAAAGGATATTTCCCTAATTGTATTAGATGTCATGCTGCCCGGTTTAAACGGTATGGAGGTATGTAGACGTATACGCCAATCATCGGAAATTCCTATTATCATGCTTACAGCCAAGGATGCCACCATGGACAAAGTCATGGGCCTTGATACAGGGGCCGACGATTATGTAGGTAAGCCCTTTGCCATAGAGGAACTATTAGCACGTATTCGAGCTGCCTTAAAGCGAAAAAATATCCCATCTAAAAAGTCCTCACAGGTGCTTCTAGTCAATGGTTTAAGGCTAGATTTAGACAAGCACACTGCAAGCTATGGGAATACTCCAATAGAGTTGACCAAGAAAGAGTTTGATTTTTTACACTATCTAATGGAAAATAAAAACATGGTCCTTACAAGGGATCAGATTTTAGAAAGGGTTTGGGGATATAGTTACTTTGGCGATACAAATGTTGTAGATGTATATATACGTTATTTGAGAAGTAAAATTGACAGTAGGTTTAAAAAGAAATTCATTCATACTGTACGAGGGGTAGGTTATATTTTAAAAGATGAGTAGGATAAAATCATGGTGTAAATTAATATATAGGCCCATTCTATGGATTTTCAATGTCTTTAAAGTGATTTTAATGATAATACCCTTTTTTTTCAAGACTTTAGGTGTTATTGTGAAGCTTGTTATAAAAATATTCTATAGCTTTATCGATAGGCTAAAAAAGCTCTTTCGCTTCTCCCTAACCTTTAAAATAACATTTGTATATGGATTTGTAATTTCTCTTATACTTTTTCTCTCCGGTATCAGTATATTGTCGGGTTTTCGTTTTTTTTTAATACACCAAGCTAAGGAAGACATTAAAATAAAAAGAGATATAATTGCAGACTATATGGGGGAAGATTTAGAAATTCCCATTGATAAAATAAGCACAATTTCAAAACACGAAAATCTAATTATTACAGTTTTTGATGGAAAAAGGGAGATTATTCACAGCTCTAATAATAATTCTACTATGAAAATATTTTTCCATAAAAACTTTAATTCTCCTTCCATTGTAACTGACCATGATAAGGAGTTTCTCGTTCTAAATAATAAAATACAATTAAATGGTAACACAATACATCTTCAGCTTATGAAGAGTTTAATTCCTGAAAATACTCTTCTAATCATATTATTTATTATTTTGGTAGCTTCAGGTATTATAGGCATCATTGTCGTTATTGTATTAGGCTTTAAGCTAAGTAAAAAGATGCTCCAGCCTATTGGGGAAATGACTGAAACTGTTAAGGCAATAACCCTTCAGAATCTTGATACTCGCCTTGATGTAGGTGGAGCCTACGACGAACTTAGGGATCTTGCTGTGACCTTTAATGAAATGTTTGATAGGATTCAAGCATCCTATGAAAAACAAAATCAATTCGTTGCAGATGCTTCCCATGAACTTAGGACACCTATTTCAGTGATTCAAGGATATATAAATCTCCTAGACCGCTGGGGTAAGGGAGATAAGGAGGTTCTCGATGAATCTATAGTTGCTATTAAGGGAGAATCTAAGGCCATGAAGGATTTAATAGAGAAGCTCTTATTCCTAGCTAGAAGTGACAAGAGTCTCTTAAAGCTGCAAAGAGAAAACTTCTATGTAGGTGAATTAATTGATGAAATTATCTATGAAACTACGCTAATAGATTTAGACCATGAGATAATTGGCAGGACCCATAAAAATGTAATCCTTAATGCCGATAGAAAACTGCTAAAGCAAAGTATTAGAATATTTATTGATAATAGTCTAAAGTTTACACCTAGGGGTGGTAGAATAGAGATAAGCTCTTCTTTACAAAAAAAAGAATTACTTATTGTTGTAGAGGACACCGGTATAGGCATTTCTAAAGAAGATATAGACCTTATCTTTAACCGCTTCTATCGCTCTGATAAATCGAGGACTAAGGAAACCGGAGGCCACGGCCTCGGTATGTCAATAGCTAAATTAATCATCGCTGAACATGGGGGTTATATTAAGGTTGAAAGTAAAGTTAATGTGGGTACTAAAATTAAAATATTTTTACCCTGGAATAAGGATGTCTAATGACCTTTTATGGTTGTAGCTTAAGGGTTAATTTTGTAATTGTATAGACACTGAAAAAGTTTAACACCCTTATAGATATTAGAATTACTATGTTCACTATATTTCTTACTTAATCTATTGAATTCATTGTTAATCTTCTTCCCATAGTTTTTATCTCCTTAATATTTATTGAAATTTTAAAAAGCCCTAAGTATGTAAATATACATAGGACTATCTATTAATAATCTTAATTTAAGTACTTGCACTTTTAGTTTTGTTAGATTCTGTTGGGGACTTTTTTAATACGTAAGTCCCCAATCACAAGAATTTTTTCTTTCTTTGGTCACTGCAAGCCTCTCCACTAATCTTTTTAATATCAAATAATTCCTTTCTTTTTTAGTTCAACAATTGCCTCTTTAACTCCTACCTTTACAGCAGTCGTAATTATTAAATATAGAATAAAGCCACCAACAAGAATATATCCTAAATGCATATTTTTCATCCTTTCTAGTCTATTATGTATTCAAGAATAAAACGGAAAATCCTCCTTGGCTTCTTCGCAAATTTATCCTTTAGCAATATTTCATTTCAGAAACATTTACTATACACCATCTTTCAACTTATATTACTTTATGGTAAAATTATGATGTTATTGTTTAATAGCATGCTAGAAATAAATAGTTCCTAGCTAAGCTTGTTAATAAATCACTAGTTCATGGTGAACTAGTGGTTTAAATTTGTAGCTTAAGTTAAGATTTCCAAAGGAGAAAGCGGCAGCTTAAACAGGTTTATAAAAATCGCTGGGAAGGAAACCTCGATGGCTAACAGAACATGAGTTCTATTATTTTGCAAAAAAATAACAACCTTATTGGGTGCTATTTCTCATTTTTTCTATAGCTTTAATTAATTCTTTAATGT
>JAKSBP010000223.1 GCA_022361035.1 Clostridia bacterium | reverse complement strand
TGCTTTCGTTTATTAAGTTTGTAACTCACACATCTATATTATCAACTGGAGGTGAATTCATGGACCCATTGGGAATACTCTATGGAATGGCAACTTTTTTTGGTGTAAAGGAAGTTCTCAAAGCTGCTAAACAACCCTTGAGAAAAGCAGCAGTTTTTACAACTAGTCAGCTTTTTAAAGCTTTAGATCGTACAAAGGAAGCAGCTTATAATATGAAGGAAGAATTCGAAGATATTGTAGCTGAGGCCCAATATGAAAACATGAAAAAAAATAAGGGTTTTATGGCTGATAAGGACCCTAGATTAACTAATGACTAAAATAGGAGGAATGTAAAATGATGTTTTTAGTAAAAATACTTTTAGTTGGAGGGCTCTTTGTTCTAACCTCAAATCTTATTAGTATGATTATGGCAATATAATGGATATTGTCTCTAACATTCCAGGCAGGTTACGGATTAGATTAAATAACTTATATAGAAATATGGATTTAGCTCCTAAGCTGAATAAGAGACTTTATTCTATTAATGAGGTAAATTTTGTAAGAATCAGTCCTCTTACTTCTAAAATATTAATTATTTATGATAGTAATATATCTAAAGATAAATTATTATCTAAGATTAATTCATGTATTAACTCAAAATACGTGGATAATCAAAGCTATTTAACTAAGGAACAATCGTCAATAATTAAAAATGATATAAATCATAGGCTGCACTACGCTGACCATTGTAAGTCAAAATGTGGTTCTACATTAAAAAATGAATATGCCAGTCACCATCTTAAATATGGCCTATTCACCTTTATAGGGTTGCTTTTAACATTACTATCCGGTGAATATTCTCTACTGATAGACTTTTTACTTCTAGTTTTAATCTATCAAGCTATTTCCACTATCATAGATGGGTTAGTTAAACATTATATATCTACTAAATTAAAGGCTCACCAAGAAAAAGAGGTTGTTATTCATAACACCAATATTCAAGATTCTGCTATGAACTTTTATAATAACCTTATTCCTATAGTAATGATATTTGCAATATTCTATTCACTAACCAGTTCCAATTATACACTTTTACTGTCATTAATTTTTTTGATGCTCTTTAACGCCTTTAACAAATCTACATCTCTAGTCTTGAGTCTAGTATCAAAAAAATTCCTAACTAAAGGTGCTTCATTAATTAGTGCTGACAAAATTGATAAAATGTGTGCTATGGATACTATAATAATAGATAAGACAGTAGATGAAAGTGATTTGGAAATACCCTTCATTGAGGGTCTAAGAGAAGGTGGGATTATAAATATCCATGTTTTTACAAATAGCCATAGTATCGAAAATCAATCAAAAAATTTAGAGTTGAAAATTTGTAAAATCCTTTCTAATAAAGTTAAAAAAGCTGACTATATAAGATCATTAAAAAAGGAAAATGCAATAGTTGCCCTTGTAACTAAAGACTTTATCGATACAAAAGTTTTAGAGGAGGTAGATGTAAAAATCTATGTAACTGCAAATCCTGAATTAATAGATGGTGAATTTTGGGATTTAACTATCCCTGACTATAATTTTGCCTCCTTAAGTGAAACTTTAGACTATTGTAAGTTTGCAATGGAAAAAATATATCAAAATCAATTGATATCCTTATGGCTTAATATTACTGGAATAGTCTTAGCCTTTAATCAAAAATTAAATTTGATTTATGCCTGGCTTATTTCCATGGTCAATAGATTATTGATTTATTTAAATTCACTAAGATTTCTAAATTACGAAACAATTTATGGATAAAGGGTGATAAGGTGGTTAATACAGAAAAAATTGAATCTAATCTTAATGATATACTGGATGTGTTAAAACAGAATATGGAAGAATCCTTTGAATATATTGATGAAAATCCCAAGGATTCTAATGAAATGATTAATATATGGAAGGAATTTGCAAATGAATTTATGAAAGAATTTATCACTTTAAGTGAAAAATATAATAATAGGGATATAGTAAAAGCAATAGGAAAAATGATAATGTTTGGAAGATAGGAGGTAGTTTTATGAATATATTAAAGCCCTTTGGAACAGAAGGTTTTATTTTAGGAATAGGTATTGCAGCCTTAGGTTATCTTTTAGGTCCTACTATTAAACGAGGAGCTAGAGGAATTGCAGTAAAGGGAATGCAAGGAGCAATGATGGTAGGAGATACTGCAAACGATGCAATGGACTCTGGAAAAGAGAAATTTAATGACTTTATTCAAAATATGATGGATAGCAAACAAGATAATGAAAGGAATTTCCATAAAGAATTAATAGATGAAATAAAAACGGATAGACATAATAATAATGAGCTATTAAAGGAACTAGTATCAACTATGAAAAGTCTTCAGAATGAAGTAAAGGACATGAAAAAAGTAGCTACATCTCAACCAACTAAAACAGCTACTAAAACTACTACTACAAAATAAATTATTAAAAAATAATTTTTCTAAGCTATTAAGGCTGTCGAAAAAGTGCAATTAATAAGGTTGTTGCCAAAAACAAATAGGTTTCATTACTTAATTTCAGCACTCCTTGAATTTGAACTTTTTCGACAGTCTATCATCTTGTTGATTTTTCAATATTCTGAACAGTCTAGCTAAGCTGTTCTTATTTTATTCTGACCCAATTAATTTGTATCTTAATGCATATTTGTATATCAGGCTTTGACCTAATTTGACAATATTATCAACAGAATAATTTTGAGAAATTTTCTCCATATTTATTTTCATATTCTCCAAACTTTTAGGTTCAGCAATTAAGTTATTTATTGCTTCCCTAATATCACCGATTTCATTTACGACCATAGCTATCCTAGAGTCAGATAAAAACTCTGCATTATCTTCTTCCTGACCTGGAAGCATATATGGAATCAAAATGGGTAGACGCTTTGCTATAGCTTCAGAAACAGTTAATCCACCGGGTTTTGAAATTAATATATCCGACTCCTCCATTAATTTGGAAATGTCATTTGTAAACCCATGAACTAGTACTTCTTTATTTTCAAATTTCTTCATATATTCTGATTCGATTCTTTTCATTAATGAATTGTTATTTCCACATACTACTATTATCTTTAATCTATCCTCACAATTAACCAATGCCTTTAATACCTTCTCTATAGATTTAAGCCCCATACTTCCGCCCATTAAAAGTATTGTAAAGTCCCTGTCACTATTATCCATATCCCTATTGCTGCTTTGATTTAATAAAAACTCTTCTCTTATTGGTATACCATAACAATATAGTTTATCTTCTGGTATACCTTCATTAATCATTCCAATATTTGTATATTCACTTCCCGTAACATAGGCATCAACACATTCTCCAAAATAAGAACTATGGGCTTTAAAATCTGTTACTACTGATATAAAGGGTATAAATATTTTTCCCTTTTCCTTTAGTCCACTTACTATATTAACTATAAAGGCATGGGTACCGACTATCAAGTCTGGATTAATAGTAGAAATAGATTTATAAATTTTTGTTTTAAAGATTTTATATATATATTTAGATAACTTAACATTAATGGATTTTTTGTTACTATAATTATAAAGACCTCGATATACGGTGGGCAAACTACAGGACAATATTTCATATCCCTCAACAAACAATTTTTCCATTATTTTATTATTAAGCTTTAAAATATCTACCACTATTACCTCATAGCCATAGGATTCAAATTTTAAAGCCAGGGAGCTTGCAGCTTGATTATGACCTCCACCTGTTGAAGCCGTAAATATTAAAACTTTTTTCATAACTATATCCCTCCAAAATCGCATATACATTTAAAGCATAGCTAGTTATCTTTTAAATCCTCCCTTTCTTCCTTAGTCTCATCCTGTATTACTCTATCCTGAAATAGTTGGCACAAGTATGATTTAAAATCATCCTTCAACTCCTCTTTTCTTAAAGCAAATTCGATGGTAGCTTGTAAAAAACCTAATTTATTACCAACATCATATCTTATTCCTTTAAAATTATACGCGTACATAGCTTGCTTTGCACACAATTCCTTCAGAGCATCTGTCAATTGTATTTCTCCTCCTGCTCCAGGTTCTATATTACCAAGTATATCAAATATTTCTGGAGTTATAATATATCTACCTAATATAGCTATATTTGAAGGAGCTTCATTTTGTGATGGTTTTTCAATTAAATTTTTTACTTTATAAACATCCTTTTCTATAAATTTTCCATCTACTATTCCATACATATGGACGTCCTTTTCTGAAACCATCTGTACTCCTAGTATGGTAGTTTTATATTCATCATATACATCAATTAATTGTTTTAAACATGGATATTCACTATAAACAATATCGTCTCCAAGTAATACTGCAAAGGGTTCACTGTCGACAAAACTTTTTGCACAATTTATGGCATGGCCTAATCCTTTGGGTTCTTTTTGCCTTATATAGTGTATGTTTACCATATTTGAAATATCCTTTACTTGAGAAAGCAACTCATTTTTTCCCTTATTCTCTAAAGCAATTTCTAGCTCAATTGCTCTATCAAAGTGGTCCTCAATTGCCCTCTTATTTCTACCTGTAATTATTAATATTTCTTCTATTCCAGAATCTATAGCCTCTTCAATTATATATTGTATTGTTGGTTTGTCAACAATAGGCAGCATTTCCTTGGGCTGCGCTTTAGTAGCAGGTAGAAACCGAGTTCCTAGACCAGCCGCAGGTATTATTGCTTTTCTAACTCTCATGTAATGGCCTCCTCACATAAAACAAAGGCGTCTTACGACGCATTTTAAATTATTTTTAAGGACTTCTAGAATATTAAAAATTTAAATTACTATAATTTCACCAGTAATATTTTGATATTTTCTATAGTTTTTATATTTCGCTGGATTTTAATCATATAGTCTCTAGAAAAAAATCTTTAGTTCATATTATTTCTACAAAATAACATCATCTCTAATTTTTTCAAAGTCCCCTATATTATATTATACTTATATTATTGTCCAACTGCAATATATTTAAAACCTCTTTGCTCTAACATCTCTCGTTCATAGATATTTCTAAGATCAAAGAAATAACTTTGTTTCAAATCTTTTTTTACTCTATCTAAGTCTAGGTTTCTAAATTGATTCCATTCCGTTATTATTACTAAAGCATCACAGTTCTTAACAGTCTCATATTCACTACTACAATATTTTATTTTCTCATTTATCTCTTTAAAAACTTTTTTTGCTTCATCCATTGCAATGGGGTCATAAACCTTAAATCTAGCACCTCTTTTTGCTAGTTCATGTAAAATAGTAATCGATGGTGCCTCTCTCATATCGTCAGTTCTCGGTTTAAATGACAATCCTAATATAGCTAATTCTTTTCCCTTTACACCACCAAGGGAATTATCAATTTTTTCTGCCATATGTATTTTTTGAAACTCGTTGGCTTTAACAGTTGATTCTATTAATGTAAGTACAGAATCATTATCTCTACCAATTTTGGCAAGGGCCTTAGTATCCTTTGGAAAACAACTACCACCATAACCAGGACCTGGATGTAAAAACTTAGAAGCTATTCTCCCATCCCTCCCCATAGCTTTAGCAACGTGCTGAACATTTGCATCTACCTTCTCACATAAATTTGCCATCTCATTTATAAATGTTATTTTCATTGCAAGAAAGGCATTAGAAGCATATTTTATCATCTCCGCAGTCTCAACGTTTGTTTCGACAAATGGAGTTTCATTTAGATACAGTACCCTATAGACGTTTCTCATTATTTCCCTAGCTCTAGGGGATTCAGTTCCTATTACCACCCTATCTGGATGAGTAAAATCATATATGGCCGAGCCTTCCCTTAAAAATTCTGGATTAGATACTATATCGAACTCATAGGCTGCATTTCTCTGCTCTAGTTCCCTCTTCACTATTTGAGAAACCATCCTTCCTGTCCCAACAGGTACCGTACTCTTATTTATTATCACTTTATATCCATTCATATATTTTCCTATATCCTCTGCCACTGCCTTAACATATCTTAAATCAGCACTTCCATCCTCTGCTGGTGGCGTTCCTACAGCAATAAATATAACGTCACTTTCTTCTATTGTTTTTTTAAGGTCTGTAGTAAAGCTCAACCTCTTATAATAGGCATTTCTTTCAATGATACTTTCTAAGCCTGGCTCATATATAGGAATAATTCCTTTACATAAATTATTAATCTTATCCCTATTATTATCTACGCAAACTACATTTAATCCAAAATCTGATAAACATGTACCAGTAACTAATCCAACATACCCTGTACCTACCACAGCAATCTTATACAAATATAACTCCTCCTTAATTATAAACAAAGATGTCCTACACACTTTGTCAGACTAATATTAAAAATTTTAATTTATATATAATCTTAATGCTTTTTATATTAATTTTAAGCAGCAATTTGGGGGTTGCTATAAAGTAATGAATTCTCAATAATATTTCTTGTAATCAGTGTTGAAGCCTTAAGGGCATAATATATATCATTTTTCACACAAAATATTTTTTGGGAGTAGAAAGTCCGAAGAAGGGTTATCGCTTCTGAAATAGTCCTATTTTTTAATTCATCAATCTCTTTTTCAAAGATGTGACTTGACATATCTCGAAGGGTTTTTTTAAATTGATAATGAAGGTTAAATTCATAATATAAATGCTTAACTATACCCTTTACTTCTTCACTGTCATAGCAATGGGCACTACAAAAGAAATCGGACATGAAATGACTTATTACTCCTAAATCAACTGAAAATTGAGGAATTGATATATCTTTTAAAGTCATAAGGCGGTCTATCTCCTGTAAAACAAACTCTAAAGAATCTTTAATCCGATGGGACTTAGAAGACAATCTAAATACAATATCCGGTTTAACATTGCCATATAAAAAGTTTGTTTTATTCAATTCAACTCTCAATTTTCTTTGAATATAGGAATATACATTTTCACCTATAAGTAAATGAGTTCCTACAAGCATGTCATCATCTCCTCAGTATTCTATAGTTAACCCTAATGAAAATTAGTTACTATCAACTAAATACAGTTTATATCCCCAATGTTAAATTCTTTATAAGATTCTGTAAAGTTCTTATGAAATTATAAAAAGTTTTAGGAGGAATCATAAATAAAATTCATTAAAATAAACACTATCAACATTTATTATTGAATTTCAATAAATTTTGATAGTGCTTCTATAATCTTATAATTAAATTAAAAATGTGATTTTCTTAATTTCACATAAATTCTATTTGTAAAACATCTATATTACTCTGATATTTAGTAGATTTTCCCTAATGGTAACATTAATATCAATACCTGATCTGAATCTGTCCGCTTCAATACCCTATACCCATGATCACAAGCTGTTGCAATACCTTCATCATTAGGTCTACAGTATCCTCCTACTTTACACGTTCCATCATCTCTAACAAGAATCTGACCAAGCAAGCCTACTGCAACCCATTCAGGTCTTTGGGAGCGTGGGATATAGTCTTTTTTACAATTCCAATCAGGATTTAAAACTGGCTGCTTTTCCTTGTGCTCAGGAATAATAACATTGCCTTTCTCATCTTTTTTCTCTGGAATGACTACCTCTTGATATTTAATTTGTCCCCACTTATCTCTTATATACTTATCATGCCAATAATAATTCGCTGCTCCAGCTAATATTGCAGGAGTAGCACTAGTAATTCCTATTATATAATTATCATAGGAATTTGCCCTTCGTATCTTATTACTTCCCTCTTCAAATGTAACAAAGTATCCAAAGTCAATATATGCTCCATCTACTGTTTCAAACATCTCTGCATAGTCGGCACAGCAAGGATTTACTAAGTTAACTGAATTAAAGAATGCATCTCCATTATTTCTGATGCAGGCTGTTATTGCTCTATTATCAGGATTTGTCCCCCCTGCCATAAACCATCCAAATTCTTCACATGCATCTCCGAACTTACCCATGATATGGGCACCTTTTAATCCTGCTGTACTAGTTCCAAGTCCCTCGGCGTGGGAGTAGTCTCCGCTAGCCTTTGTAAACCTTCCTTCTGCATGGGAAGAGTCGCCTTCAGCCACTGTTCTATATCCCTCGGCATGGGACTGGTTTCCAATTGCTTTTGTAGTATTTCCTTCGGCATGGGAACGATCTCCACTGGCCTCTGTAAAAGCTCCTTCGGCATGGGCTTGAAGTCCACTTGCTGTTGTAAGAACCCCTTCGGCATGGGCTTCATTATTTGACGCAATAGTCCCAAAGCCCTCAGCATGAGCTGCCTCTCCACTTGCCATTGTGTTTTGTCCCTCGGCATGGGCTTCAAAGCCGCTTGCTATTGTATTAAAGCCTTCGGCATGGGCTGCAAACCCACTTGCTTTTGTCAAAAAGCCCTGAGCATGACTCTGATTACCACTTGCTATGGTTCGATCTCCCTGAGCATGGGCATCAGTGCCGCTAGCTATGGTATCAGTTCCCTCAGCATGGGCACGATTACCACTGGCTATGGTCCTAAAGCCTTCAGCATGGGCCTGGAATCCACTTGCCTTTGTTAATGCCCCTTCTGAATGGGCTTCATTGGCACTTGCCGTTGTTTCAAAGCCCTCGGCATGGGCCGCTTCTGCACTAGCTATTGTTCTTTCTCCTTCGGCATGGGATTCATTTCCAATGGCTTTTGTGTTACTACCCTCAGCATGGGAACGATCTCCACTTGCCTCTGTGAAAGCCCCTTCGGCATGGGCTTGAAGTCCACTTGCAATTGTACGAACCCCTTCGGCATGGGCCTCATTATTTGATGCAATGGTCCCAAAGCCCTCAGCATGGGATGCTTGTGCACTAGCTATTGTTCTCTGTCCCTCGGCGTGGGCTTCAAAACCGCTCGCTATTGTTTCAAATCCTTCTGCATGGGATGCAAATCCACTTGCTGTTGTTAAAAACCCCTCGGCATGACTTTGATTACCACTGGCTATAGTTCGATCCCCCTCGGCGTGGGCATCCTTTCCACTAGCTATGGTATCAATACCTTCTGCATGGGCACGTTTACCACTTGCTATGGTTCTAAAACCTTCGGCATGGGACTGAAATCCACTTGCTTGTGTTAGTGCTCCTTCAGCATGGGCTTCATTGGCACTTGCTGCTGTTTCAAAACCCTCGGCATGGGCCGCTTCTGCACTAGCTATTGTTCCTTCTCCCTCAGCGTGGGCTTCAGACCCGCTCGCTATTGTTTCAAAGCCTTCGGCATGGGATGCAAATCCACTTGCTGTTGTTAAAAACCCTTCCGCATGACTCTGATTACCGCTAGCTACCGATTGATCTCCCTCGGCATGGGAATCTTGGCCGCTGGCTATGGTATCAACTCCCTCGGCATGGGCACGATTACCGCTGGCTGTTGTTCTAAAGCCTTCGGCATGGGATTGAAATCCACTTGCCTTTGTTGACGCTCCTTCTGCATGGGCTTCATTGGCACTTGCTGTTGTTTCAAATCCTTCGGCATGGGATGCTTCTCCAGTAGCTATCGTTCTTTCTCCCTCGGCATGAGCTTCAGGGCCAATTGCTACCGTATCAAGACCCTCAGCATGAGAACAAGGACCTACTGATGTTGTATTACATCCCTCGGCGTGGGAACATTCACCTATTGATGTTGTGCTGCACCCCTCGGCATGAGAACACTCACCTATTGACGTTGTACCACATCCCTCAGCATGGGAACACTCACCTATTGATGTTGTATTACATCCCTCAGCTTTTGAACATTCACCTATTACCTTTCTATTACAGTTTTCAATAAAAATTCTATCTTTATTACCACACTTTGACAATCTTAACACTCCTTAATCTTTATATTAAATAAATATCTACAGGAAATAATAAATATTTTGCAAGAAAATTAATGTTTTCTATGTCCTCCTGCACTACATGATATGTTTTATTAAGGATACTGGTGTTAAGATATTGCTATTTGTATTTTTCTTTCATTGATTGAATTTACATAGTTTGTAGCTTCATCAAATACTAGGATTGGTGCATCCTTTAAAAAGACCCTAGCTATCCAAATCCTTTGATTCTTTCCTCCTGATAGTCCATCCAACAACTTTACCATATCCAATTGCTTTTAATCAATACATAATCTTTTTTCACATTCGTATACCTGGTATACTTTAATGGCTAATAAATAGCGGACTCTTTATATATGTTTTTCCGCCATTTCATTAGCTTTGTCTAAAAATGTATATAAAATTTCCAATTCATGGTCAGTTAAGCTTTCTAAGTATGAAAACATATCTCTATCATATTCATTATGATACTTTTCATGAGCATAATAAGCTTTCATGCCTTTATCTGTTAATTTAACCAATGTTCTAGTATTATTGGTCTTATCTATTCTCTTTTCAACTAATCCTTTCCTTTCAAGTTTTTTTATTGTCTTTGATATAGCACCTTTTGTAACGCCAAATTTTCTGGCTATTTCCGAAATATGAATATCATCATTATATCCTATTACATTTATTATATGAATTTCACTCCTATATATTTCTACATCAGTTTCAAAGTTTCTAGGCTCATTACTATTTTTAGATATCTTTTCAGTAAGAGTTATATACTTTTCAATTACATTTTTCTTTTTATCTTCTCTCATACAAAAATCCTATAGTAGGTATACATATTTGTCAAGTATTTTATATAACAGCTAAAAATTTTGCTAAGATTATTAAATAATAGGACTTAAATAATAAGTTATTTTCATTTTTTTAAAACTCCCTTCACAAATGCCCTAAGGTGATATATAATATGAGCATCTCTTACAACTTTATGTAAGGAGCAGTTTACCCTTAAATCAATTTTAACTTTACCAGAGTAGCGTTGATTTGAGGGTAGTTTATTTTTATGGTAGTAACACTTAAATCTATTTTAGGCATCTATGTATGACATAAATATATCATGGTAAATATGAAAAAATAATAATATGCTTTATTCCTTAGATTGCTTTACAAATAAGTTACATAAGACAGGGGTGTCTTTCATGTTTGATATTGCCATCATTGGAGCCGGACCTTCTGGGTCTATGCTCGCACGTCTTATAGCCAATAAATATAAGGTTCTGTTGATAGATAAAAGGGATTTAAGCAACGAAAGCAATAAAAAATCAATCGTAAAATGTTGTGGAGGGTTACTTGCCCCCGATGCACAAAATATTATGGCAAGGCTTGGCTTAGGTGTTCCAAAGGATATCCTGGTAAGTCCCCAGCTTTTTACAGTTAGAACTATGGATTTCAATAATAATATTGAGCGCTTCTATCAAAGGTTTTATCTTAATATGAATAGGGAAGGCTTTGATAGATGGCTTGCAGATCAGATTCCTGACAATGTAGATAAAAGATTTAACTCACTATTTAAGACCTTTAGAAAATTAGATGATTCATATGAAATTAAATATACTCACAATTCCAAGAGCTATAGTGAGAAGGCAAGGATAATCGTTGGGGCCGATGGTGGTAACTCTATAATCAGAAAAACTGCCTTTAAAGAAGAAAAGTTCCCATCTACGTATATATCAATACAGGAATGGTTTGAAAACACGAATTCAATGCCTTATTTTACAGCTATATTTGATGAATCTATAACTGACTTTTATTCATGGATTATACCAAAGGATAAGTATATCGTAATAGGTTCAGCATTAAAAGCAAGGGATATGGCAAATAATAAATTTGAATCATTAAAGGATAAGCTAAGAAATCATGGATTTAATTTAGATAATAAAGTAAAAAGAGAGGGTGCATTTATTTACAGACCAACATCCTTAAAGCAAGTTCTTATTGGAAAAGAAAATATTGTTTTAATCGGGGAAGCGGCTGGAGCAATAAGTCCTAGTTCTGCTGAAGGATTTAGCTATGCATTTAAAAGTGCTTTAAACTTAGCAGATAGTTTAGAAGATGGTGGCAAAGATTTTTTAAATAGCTATAAAAGAAAAATGAACAAGATTAAATTCAATATATTTCTTAAAAATTTAAAGTCTCCTGCAATGTATAACCCAATAATTAGAAATAAAATTATGAAATCAGGAATCCAAAGTATGAAAATTATTTAAATTAACTCCAGCAATTAACTTATATTAAATAAATAGGAAATCATTTTATAATAATTCTTATAGGAGGTCATTATGAAAAATAATTTAAGCTTTAAGAAGCATCCTTTAATACTTTTATGCATCATATCGGCTGTTGGAATTGCTTTATACAAATTTTTGTTTTTGAAAAAAGAAGTTGCTAGTATAGGTATAATTGGTGGTGCAGATGGTCCTACCACCATTTTCTTAACTTCTAAATTCATTAACCCTGAAATAATAATATTTTCGATTATTTTTATGGTATCACTAGGAATATATATCTTCCTAAAACGATAGATATAATCTTATTTTAGCGACTTCTATTAAAAATCATAAAATTTAATTTTCAATTTGCCTTCTTGATCCAATATATTATATATGACAGGTACACCACTTGGTGGACTAGTCGATGATAAAAAATTCCATATTACTCCTTTTTGTATAGTTACATCATCTTTTGTAATACGAAATTCCGATCCTGAAATTGATATTTCAAATAACTTTTCTTTATAATAATCTAAAGTATATTTATTTTCTAAAATCAGTAATTCACTACTTTTTTCGTTATAAACTAAATCACTTTCAGGAATAAATAGTTCGGAATTAATATAGAAAGCATAACTAGTTTTTTGTACTTCTTTATTAAAAACAGTTAAAATTGTAATACTAACAACAACAAATAAAAAAATAAAAGTTAAAGTTTTTTTACTCAAATATAATTACTCCCTATCTACATATGACATAAGTAACGGTTCTTCTTGTCATATAAAAAATAATCATTACAAATTTATGTATCTAAATGTATTAGAGCCAAATGTAATTTCACAAAAAAGTTTGTGCAATATATATTACTGAACTAATTAAAAGCTATATCAAAATCCTTTTCAACAATTTATGTTTCTTCTTCATATTTTCTAAAAGAACGTACTAGTAAAATACCCCCTAGTATGCTTAGTGAAGTGCTAATATATGCAGAAAGATAAGTAGCTGCTTTAAGTTTAAATATACTTAGCATAATCTCCCATGGAATCATTGGAAATAATATAAGCAATATTGCAATAATAAAGCCACTCAATCTAAAGCAAAAGCCTTTAGTGAAAATCTTTACAATATTTCTCCACTCAATTAGCGCACCCAATAACGTCATTAAAGAAGCTATTATGACTCTGTATTTATCATACTCTTGTATATTCATTCTCCCTGATGCTATTTTTATTTTGGCACTAAAATTTCCTACTAAATTCAATAGTAATATACCAGCACTTATTACAATTAGTATTTTCACGACATCTTTTTTATTCCTCATATATAATTCTCTTCTTTCTAAAAAAATATTAGATTATTCATTATTTTGATAGAATAGTCAACTATAGTAAATTAACTAAAGATATCTCCATCCTGTTTCTAGCTCTTCAGTATGTCCATAAGTAACACCTGAATCAGCCGCAAATATTACATACATAGTTGCAATAACACGTAATCCATCAAGAGGTCCTAATATTGAATACACTATATCACTATATGTTTTAGAGTAACTACCAGAAAATTTACTCTCATCGAAGTTAACAGTAAACTCTTCGTTTACATGGCTTCCTAAGCCTATCTTGAAACCAAATTAGTATCATCTTTTTCAAAGGTAATCACTTCTTGATAAATAACAACTAGTTTTACAAAAGTTTCTTTAAATTGATTCAAAATCATCTAGCTTATCTATTACAACCTCTTTTTTAACTATTCTATCATATTCACTATTATTTTGTAATTCTTGTTTTTTTCGCTAGTTGATTTTCAATATGACATCGGTGACGGTTCTTTTTGTCATATGAAAAATAATCCTATAAATTATGTATGTCAATGTATTAGAGCTCACTATAAATTTTGTAAAAAAGTTTATGCAAAATATATAAATCAAACTAAGGTTTACTATCTTTATACTACCTAAAACTAATTAATCAACCTTACAATTATACCACCAGATATCTATAATTTCACCCTTCTAAAAATTTTTATGAACTTTTATAGATTTCATGCATAAAATGGTATTGTAAGCTTTATATATCTATATAGAGCATTAAAGATTGCTATCTTCAAGGAGATGAATAATAATGTCTTACTCAAATAGAGAATTATTGGCAAGGATAATTAAGTGCGAGGCTGGGGGCGAGGGCGATAATGGTATGAAGGCCGTTGCTACCGTTGTAATGAATCGTGTTAGAGTACCCTTCGGGGAATATCATAGATTAAATCAAGGGAATATTAGAAAAGTAATCTATCAAAAGGGACAATTTGACTGTGCCCGTTCTGTTATTGGTGGAGTAGCTAATCCACAAACTATATGGGCCAATCCCCCTGAAACTATACATTATGAAGTAGCTGACTGGGCTTTATCAGGTAATCGACTATTTACTGTCGGCTATTCTCTCTGGTACTTTAATCCCTTTCAGCCAACTTGTCCTTATATTTTCCCTAGGAACGGAACCGGAAGTTTTCAAGTTAGAGTAGGAGAGCATTGCTTCTACAATCCTACAGAAAAATATGCGGAAACTTAAGAAATTAGGGACATAAAGCTACTCATTGTTAAGGAGCATTTCTCTTTAAAAGACGACCTGAAATAAAATTAAAATATATATTTGTTGGGAGGTTGCTAATAAATGTTTCCAAATCAATTTTTTAGGATGCCAGTGTATCCAATGACTAACAATCCTATAGGTGAAAATTCTATGCCGGGTATACCAAGCTATGGAAATCCTAACGACGACGATGAGCTTCCACCTGTGCCAGGTTTTGGTACGGGAGCACCCGATTTCGAATTCGAGCCCATTTTACCTGTGCAAGATGACATCAACTATACACAAGGTTACTTAAGGACCAAAATAGGTAAATATGTAAAGATTGAATTCCTAATCGGTACCAACCTGTTTATCGACAGGGAAGGAATTTTAGAAAAAGTAGGTATAAGTTATGTAGTAATAAGAGAAGCAGGTACTGGTAATGAGTTAATGTGCGATATATATTCAATAAAATTTGTAGAAATTTTCGATAATAAAAAAACTAGGCCCTAAATTGTAAAGATGCCAGCACATTTTATTTTGTGCTGGCCATTTTATAGTTTATGAAAAAAATTATTGCTTTTTGTAGCTCGAATATTTTATGTAGTATGCATTAAAACTTTTCCTTAGATTAGATAGTATAGTAAATTTTTTTAAACAGTACTTATTCAATTTGCCCAATTAATCATTTAATTCTACAAAAACTTTTTCCCTTCTTAAAACTCCCCTTGAATAACTGGTTGCATAGGTATTATGCTTTTCATAATATTCCCTTAAGTTGTATGGTCCCCTATTGTATTCTGACAGAATCCTGTCATAATTTTCTCCATAGGCTTTTTTTAAGATACTTAAATATATAACCCCTAAACCGATATTGTACTCTGGTTTAAATATTTGATTTGGATTGTATTTTAATCCTAGCTTATATCCATATTTTTCAGCTAACCATTTTTCAGTAGGGGGAATAATCTGCATATATCCCCTGTCATCATCCTTTCCTACCGCATATCTGTTAAAGTTACTTTCAAGCTTCATTACAGCCAATATTAACGAAGGCTTGACTTTAAACTTTTTAGAATAAGCAATAATTATAGCTGCTGTCTCCATATCTAGTGGAGTCTTTTCAGCTATTTCTTCAACTTTATCTAAATCACTAGACAAATCTACATTCACGTATTTTCCTACTGCACTTAGAGTCTCTAAAACCTTCTTTTTTTCCTTAAGCGACTCCAACAATTCCTCTAAATCTTTAATCTTCTTATCAATCTCAGAAGATAAAATAGAAAACTCATTCCTTAAACCTTCTGCTTTTGAAAAATACATTCTAGAGTCGGTCCTAATTGTATATTGTGCATAGCAAATATATGCTGTATTTATAATTAAAACAATTATCAGTATTATATTTGTCAATCTCTTTCTTTCCATAAAAATCACTCCTTTCTTGACTTACTTCATATAAGTAAGTATTTTAATTTCTTTATTATTTTCTAATCTTAGGAATTTAAAAAATTAATAGGATAATAGCATCTTAAATAATTTTAAAGGAGTACACTTATACCCCTATTTTTATTGCATAGGAGTTTAAAATTCCTATGCAATAAAAAAATAGCATCTGTTAAATGCTATATAATATATACTAAAAAAAGATTATAATACATTTTAAATATTTTTGCAATATATTCCACAAAATTTGACTAAATTTTCCTTACTATATTTAATAAATTTTATTGATTTTTCAATAATTATTTGATAAATAATACTTTCTTTACTTTTTTTTCATTGTATTATATATTCTTATATAGGAAATATGATTATCTTATATATATAAAAGGATGAGTTTACTATGACAGTTAAGGATGCAATAAAAAAAATGAAACTGATACTTTTCTTACCCCTTGGAGTGATTATCTCTTACATTGCTTCAAAATCACCAGCTATCGTTGAAAATTTCTACTCTAATGGCTTTTATACATGGATTGCTCAAGGTATTAGCAGAATTACTGGCATCTTTCCCTTTTCAGTGGGAGAAATTTTATTTATATTATTAATTATCTTCTTTATATATAGGCTGATATTTATAGCCCTAACTATAATAAAGGAACCTTCAAGGGGAAAATATATATTTCTTAATTTCATTTTAAACACAACGATTTTCATGAGTATTATCTATTTTGCTTTTATAATGTTGTGGGGGCTAAACTATCATCGTCTTACTTTTTCAAAACTTTCAGACTTAAATATAAAGCCTGCCTCAATTAACGAGCTAGCTTTCCTTTGTGATAATCTCATCCAACGTGGGAATAAACTTAGAGAAAAGGTGGAGGAAAACTCATTGGGGGTAATGAAGCTCAGCTACAGCCATAGTGAGTTTTTTAAAAGGGCTTCTAAGGGATATGAAGAGATTTCTAATACTTATCCTGAGCTTAAAGGGCAATACGGTATACCTAAAGGTATATTTTTATCTAAGGCTCTATCTATATCTGGAATATCGGGTATATACTCTCCCTTAACTTTTGAAGCTAACGTAAATACGGAAATACCTGATTCCATGCTCCCCAGCACAACATGCCATGAGATAGCACATCAACGGGGTTTTGCTAGGGAAGATGAAGCTAATTTTATATCATATTTGGCTTGCATTCAACATCCTGATGTTGAGTTTCAATATTCTGGAACCCTTCTCGCTTTGATTCATGCTATGAATGCACTAAACAGGCATGATAAAGGAAGGTTTATAGACCTTCACGGGAAATATAGTGAAGGAGTTTTACGGGACTTAAAATTTATAAGGAAATTTTGGAAATCCTATGAAGGGCCTATTGAAAGGGCTTCCAGTAAACTAAACAATGCATATCTTAAGTCTAATTATCAAAAAGATGGTATTTACAGCTACGGCAGAATGGTAGATCTATTAATAGCTGAATACAGAGAGAAGATGGTTAAGGGGAAGCGAAATGGTTTTTAACCTCTTTAGCTACCCCTTAGCTTCTATAATATTTAGTTTATTTGTAGGTAAATTTCATAATTTTCTTAATTATTATTTTTACATGGTGCAATTACCTTTAGAACTTGATAATACATAATTTAAACCCTTGCACTACTTTAGAAATATATATTTTCAAAGCAGCACAAGGGTTTAATAGAAAAACAGTTTTTAGATACATATAAAATCAAACTATCTTTCTCCCAAAGGAGAATACCTGTTACCTATATCTACAACTTCATAGGCTGGTCTAATAATCTTTTTATCGCTAACTATCTGCTCAATTCTATGGGCACACCATCCAGGTAATCTAGCTGAAGCAAAAATTGGAGTATAAAGTTCCTTCGGAATATTTAACATTTCATAGACAAACCCCGAATATAAGTCTACATTGGAACATATATCTATATCGTCTCCTTTTAATTCCTTAAATATCTCTACAGTTAATTCCTCTATACTTTTATATAAATTGTACTCATCCATTGCATCCTTTTCAATAGCTAACTCTAAGGCCTTTTCCTTTAAAAGTACAGCTCTTGGATCAGACTTAGTATATACAGCATGGCCCATACCGTAGATTAGACCCTCTTTATCAAAAGCTTCTTTCCTAAGTATCTTAAATAGATAATCCTTGAGCATGGCCCTTTGTCTCCAATTTACAGCATTTTCTTTAATATCAAGTATCATTTCTCTAACTTTAATATTTGCCCCTCCATGCTTTGGCCCCTTTAGAGCTCCAACGGCTGCTGCAACAGCTGAATAAGTATCGGTTCCAGAAGATGAAACTACATGGGTAGCAAAGGCAGAATTATTTCCACCACCATGCTCTGCATGTATAACTAAGCATAAATCTAATATTTCAGCTTCCACCTTAGTATATTTATTGTCCGGTCTAATCATAAATAGAATATTTTCAGATGTACTAATACCTTTTTGTGGTGGATGTATAAATAGACTATTTTTCCCAAAATAATGAATCTTTGCTTGATAACCGTAGGATATTATTGTAGGAAATCTAGCTATAAGCTTTATACTCTGAGTCACCAGATTCTTTACACTGATGTCATCAGGTGTGTCATCATGGGAGTATAATACTAATACACTTCTTTGTAGCTTATTCATAATATCTTTACTTGGAATTTTTAAAATCATATTTTCCGTAAAGCTTGGGGGTAATTCCCTCCACTCATCAAGTAAACACTTAAATTCATCGAGTTCTTTTCTAGTTGGAAGATCTCCAAACAACAGGAGATAAGCACACTCTTCAAAGCCATATCGCCCTTGATTTTGAAATCCTTTAACAAATTCTGTAAGTTTTATTCCTCTATAGAAGAGCTCACCTTCTATCCCAACTTTTTCATTTTCTTTAAATTTATATCCTTTAACATAGCCAACTTTAGTAAGACCAACCTTAACTCCCGTACCATTGCTATTTCTTAATCCTCTTTTAACATTATATAGGTTATAAAGTTCCGGTTTTATAGTATTATTTTTTTCTGCTGTAAGTGCTAATTGATTAAATAACTTTTCAGAGGAATTCCTAATCAATTTACTTGCCCCCTTATTTTATAACAAAGATACCCTAGGCACCTTGCTGCTTGTTATTTCATTTCAATGTAAAATTTTCAATGATTGCATCGGTCATATCTGTTGTGGAGGATGAACCTCCTAAATCCTTCGTAACATATTTTCCTTCTTTTATAGTCTTCTCAACAGCATCTATAATTAGATTTGCTTTTCCTATTTCTCCTAAATATTTCAACATCATAGCTCCTGACAATATTACTGCAATGGGATTGGCTAAATCTTTACCAGCAATATCTGGTGCACTTCCATGGACCGCTTCAAATACTGCCATTTCTTTACCTATATTACCACCAGGCACAAGACCTAATCCTCCAACAAGCCCAGCACAAAGGTCCGATAAAATGTCCCCATATAGGTTTGTTGTTACAATTACCTCGTACTTTGAGGGATTCATTACTAACTGCATACACATATTGTCAACTATAACCTCCTGTAATTCAATATCAGGATAGTTCTTTGAAACCTCTCTTGCACAATTTAGGAATAGGCCATCGGTAAGCTTCATTATATTGGCCTTATGAACCAAGGCTACCTTTTTTCTATTGTTTTCTTTAGCATACTTAAAGGCTGCCTCAATAATTCTAAGGGAGGCCTTTTTTGTAATAATTTTTATTGCCTCAGCACCATCATTATCCTTATTTCTCTCAATTCCTGAATATAATCCCTCTGTATTTTCCCTAAATATAACTAAATCTACATCCTCAAAGGGTGTATCTACACCCATCATTTTTTTTACGGGCCTAACATTGGCAAATAGTTCATATTTTTTTCTAAGTAATACATTAATGCTTCTAAATCCACATCCTATAGGTGTTGTAATAGGACCCTTAAGGACTACTCTATTTTTTTCTATGCTTGTGTAAACCTCATGGGGAACAAGTACCCCTCTTTGCCTATACACATCTTCTCCAGCATTTACTATATCCCATTTTACATTTATACCTGTAGCTTCAATAACCTTTTTTGCTGAATTTATGACCTCTGGGCCAATTCCGTCTCCTGGAATAAGGGTAATATTATACACTTTAACCACCTTCTTTCCTAGTCCTTTAATTTATTAGCATAATTTAAGTATCCACCAGCCTTTAATATATCAACATCCCGTCTTGAACCTTCAAAGATTAAGTTTGCAGTAATCCCTTTAGTCTTATTAACTAAACAAATTTCTGAATCAGTACTTAACGACTCCTTTACTTTTATCATTTCAATTTCGTCAAATTCATCAAAGCTATTGTATATATCTATATTTTTAAACACCAAGGGAACTATTCCACAATTTATTAAATTTGCCCTATGAATCCTAGCAAAGGACTTGGCAACCACTGCTTTAATACCAAGATAAAGGGGGACTAAAGCGGCATGTTCTCTACTTGAACCTTGTCCATAATTTTCTCCACCTATGATAAAACCTCCACCATTTTCCTTTGCCCTTTTCTGAAAGTCGTCTACAATAGTGCCAAAGCAATATTTCGATAGTTCAGGTATATTAGACCTAAAGGGTAAAAGCTTTGCATTAGATGGCATTATATCATCGGTTGTAATATTATCCCCTGTCTTTATAAGTACCTTTCCTTTTAAGGTTTCACTTAAATCATCATTAACTGGAAAGGTTTTAATGTTCGGCCCCATTACAACCTCTAATCCATCTCTATTACGGGGCGGATATATAAAGTAGTTTTTGTATACCTGAAATTTATCTGGTATTTCAACAGAGGGCATTTCACCAAAGGTTGATGGTTCAGTTAAATAGCCTGTAATTGTTGAAACAGCTGCGGTTTCTGGGCTAACTAAATATACATCTGCACTTTTGCTACCACATCTGCCCTTGAAATTTCTATTAAATGTTCGTAATGATACAGCTTCAGTTTTTGGAGTTTGCCCCATGCCTATACATGGACCACATGATGCTTCCAGTATCCTGGCACCAGATGAAATTAAATCCCCTAAAGCACCATTGTCCGCCATCATCTTTAATATATTGCTTGAACCCGGGGAAATAACTAAACTAACTTCAGGGTGAACCCTTTTACCTCTTAATATCTTTGCTACTTTCATTAAATCAGTATAGGAAGAGTTAGTACAACTACCTATTGCAACCTGGTCTACTTTTAGTTTTTCAACATCCTTAACTAAGGTAACATTATCTGGACTATGGGGCCTAGCCACCATAGGCTTTATATCTCCTAAATCAATCCTTATCTTTTTGTCATAAACTGCCTCTTCGTCGGCAAATAACTCTACAAAATCCTCTTCTCTACCCTGTTTTGATAAGAAATCCCTTGTGACTTCATCACTTGGAAAAATTGAAGTTGTAGCACCGAGTTCTGCTCCCATATTGGTAATTGTAGCTCTGTCAGTAAGGGACAATTCTTTAATACCCTCTCCGGAATATTCTAGTATATATCCTACTCCTCCCTTAACACTCAGCTCCTTTAAGATAAATAGAATTACATCCTTTGCCGATACCCACGGATTTAATTTGCCTACTATTTCAATATTAAGGACCTTTGGAACCTTTAAGTAGTAATATCCCTTTGCCATAGCAACTGCTACATCTAAGCCGCCAGAACCAATACTAATCATTCCAAGGCCCCCACATGTCGGTGTATGACTATCGGAACCGAGCAACACACCACCAGGTTTAGCAAATCTTTCTAAATGAAGCTGGTGACAGATACCATTGCCTGGTTTGGAGTATATAATTCCATATTTAGCTGCCGCAGATTTGATAAATTCATGGTCATCTGCATTTTCAAAGCCCGATTGTAGAGTATTATGATCTACATATGCTACAGATAGATCAGTTTTAATATCTCTAATTCCCATGGCCTCCAATTGAAGATAAACCATTGTCCCTGTAGAGTCCTGAGTAAGGGTTTGATTAACCTTAATTGATATCTCATTTCCCTGAGCTACTGTACCAAGTAATAAATTTTTCTCAAAAATCTTATAGGTTAAGCTTCCTTTCACAAAAATCTCCCCTTTAAATATTGAATAGTAGAAAATTATTATGCTTTGATATCGTATTATTGTATACAATTATACATATATATCAATCTACTGTCAAGAAAATTTCTGTTAACTCCTCTGACAAAAACTAAAACTCTAAACTTAAGTAAGAGACTTTATTACAGTCTGAAGCAGAAAAAATTTCTCATTTGTAGAAGCTATGGATTATAGAAGAGAGACTAAAAAACTTAATAAACGAAAGCAGCCACTAAGGTTTCCTTTAGAGCGATTTTTATAAATCTGTTTTACCTTCTATTATCTACTTATAAATAGATTTATAAAAATCGCTCTAAAGGATTCTCAGTGGCTGCTGTAGTAAGTTAACATTCTCAATCACACATCTATATTCTAATTGTAGCTAATCTTTTAAGATGATAGTAACATTATCTTTAATCCTTGCTTCACAAGCTAATCTATATCCCTTTTTAATTTTTTCTTCACTTAATATTTTTTTTTCTGCCTTAGAAGCTTTAGAAACCTTACCATTTAATACTTTCACAATACATTTACCACATTTGCCCTTTCCTTTACAAGGAGCTTTAATCTTAAGTTTACAATCCTTTGCAAGCTCTAATATTGTTCTATCTTTTTTTATTTTAACTTCCTTTAAAAATTTAACATTACACCCCATATTATTCCTCCTATAGCTCTATATATAATTTATATACCCATTTCAAATTTTAAACCATATAATTTTCAACTTTTTTATAGATTTTAGGAAAATGGGCCTTTAATCCATTATAATTATATTCTATAGGAAAAAAGTTTTAAACATTTGAAAATTCAAGGTTTTGACTTAAGTAACTATTAATTAGAAACTTACTAACTGAATCAAAGATTTTTTCTCTTTAAGTACTTTTCTAAAATTCTTTCAGCGATTTTAGCTAATGGAACACATTCATCCATACTTCTCTTCCTTAACAATTTATAGGCTTCATCTTCTGTAATATCCCTATTTTCCATTAACACTCCTTTAGCCCTATCGATTTTTTTTCTATCAGCAATCCTATCTTCAAGCTTTTTCACTTTCTTTTCCAGCTTATTAATTTTATTAGAATTAATTAAAGTAAACTCTACTATCTGATAAAGCTGCTGAGTATTAATAGGCTTATTTATATAGGCAAAGATATTCATGGTTTTCAATTTTTCATAAAACTTTAAATTAGGATTATTTGTAATGAATATGACATTAGATAATTTATCTTCTTCTATAAGACATGCTGCATCATAGGCTTTTACTCCCCAGATATTATCATCTATTATAACAAGGTCAGGAAAAACTCTTCTTGCAATCCTTATAGCCCCTGCACCATCCGTTGCTTGATATACCTTATAGGCCTTCTTATTAAGTAGATTACAAATATTAGTTCTAGATATTTCACTGCTATCGGCAACCACAATACTATAATTATTCATGGCATCACTCCAAACAAATACCTTTTATAGCTTTAATTGTATTATTTATATATAAATATAGTCACTTAACCTATTATACTAGTTCCACTGGCCGAAAGTTATAATATTTTTTCTAGAACTTCCTTAAATACCTGTCTAGCTCCCACTTAGAAATATACCTTGAATAGGCACTCCATTCATATAGGGCTGCATCAGTAAATTTCTCAAAGATGTGCTCCCCTATGGCATCCTTTATTACTTCATCCTTAGCCAATTCTTGTATAGCTTCGTATAGATTTGAAGGTAAACTCTTTATATTTCTTTCCTCAAGTTCTTCCTCACCCATCTCATAAAGATTTCTAGTAACTGGAGGTGGAGGGTCCATTTTATTTTTAATGCCATCTAACCCCGATTTAAGAATGGCCGCTAAGGCTAAATATGGATTAGCCGATGGATCTGGATTTCTCAATTCTATTCTTGTTGATTGTCCTCTTTTAGCCGGTATTCTAATTAAAGGGCTTCTATTACTGGCAGACCAAGCAATCATCACAGGGGCTTCATAGCCTGGAACAAGCCTTTTATAGGAGTTGACAGTAGGATTTGTTAAAGATGAGAATCCCCTGGCATGCTCTAACACTCCTCCCAAGAAATTAAAGGCTGTATCTGAAAACTTCATATAGTTACTTTCATCATAAAAGGCATTTTTTCCATCTAATGTCGCTAAGGACATATTAATATGCATGCCGGAACCATTTATACCAAATTTAGGCTTTGGCATAAATGTAGCATGGAGTCCATGTCTTTGGGCTATAATTCTTACAACCATTTTAAATGTCATTATATTATCAGCAGTAGTTAATGCATCAGCATACTCAAAGTCAATTTCATGCTGGCCAGGTGCTACCTCATGGTGAGAGGCTTCAATTTGAAAGCCCATTTTTTTAAGTGTTGTAGTCATATCCTTTCTAGCATTGCCACCTAGGTCTACAGGTGCTAAATCAAAATATCCAGCATTATCATGGGTTTCAAGGGATGGTTCTCCTTTTTCGTCAGTATGGAATAAAAAGAACTCACATTCTGGTCCTACATTAAAAATATATCCCATATCTTCCCCTTCTTTTATTATATTCTTTAGAGTGTTTCTTGGACATCCGTTAAATGGTTTTCCATTTGATTTATATACATCACATATCAATCTAGCCTCCTTTGCTTGGTTAACCCATGGAAAAACTACAAAGGTTGATAGGTCCGGTCTTAAATACATATCAGACTCTTCAATCCTTACAAATCCATCAATGGAAGACCCGTCAAACATTATTTCATTATTTAGGGCTTTTTCCAATTGCTCAATTGTTATGGAAACGTTCTTCATAACACCTAATATATCTGTGAATTGCAGATGGATAAATTCTACCTCCAATTCCTTAGCTTTTCTTAAAAGTTCTTCCTTGTTATACTTGTTGTCCATATTAAATCCTCCTTTTAAATTTTTAAATATATAATTTTATATGAATTAGGACAAAGGTATTGGGACGAATTTTCAATAGATGATTAATAATTTAATCTGTTGTGCTAGTAGACTATTTGTCTGAATTTTATAAAGCTCCCGGCTATAGGAACTAATTTATATTATCCTCCCCATGTTTGAATGTTTTAAATATTAATAACTTTTCTATTTGGTATAAAAAAACATCCACAGTAAAGGTATATAATATACCTCACTTGTGGACGCCTTTGCCCAGTCCCATATGATTATAATTATATACATTATACAATATTTTGAAAATTTATTCAACTTTCTTCTAGACCATTTCATCTTCTCAGTCAATATTAAAAATTAAATAAAAACTCAAGGGCATGGGCCCTTGTGTTTTTATGTTTTTACAGTTATTCCTTATTGTTAAGCGCAGTTACACCTTCATCACCATTCCTAATTCTAATTACATTTGAAACCCCATAAATGAAAATTTTACCATCTCCAATTTCACCTGTATATAAAGCTTTTTTAGCAGTTTCAACGACTAACTCAACTGGAACCTCACTTACTACAGTTTCAACTTTTATCTTGGGTAGTAGCTCGGGAGTATAGTCAACTCCCCTATATTTTTTTGTTGCCCCTTTTTGAACACCACACCCTAAAACCTGGGTTACTGTCATTCCCTGTACACCAATGTCGTTTAAAGCCTGTTTTAATTCATTAAATTTATTTGGCCTTGTTATAATTTCAATTTTTGTAATCTTAGGATTCATTTGTACCCCCTTAACCTTTAGACTTTTATTTCTTAATATTTAAGTAGATTATATGATTCCCTTCTTAAAACTTACTATTATATATCTCTAAAATCCAAAGAGCTAGATTACCAATAAGTTAGCCTTCCTATACTTCTTGATTATTAACGTATATACTTTTGGTCATAAAATCTGCATAGCTTTCAGTACCATGTTCCTCTTTATCTAGTCCCGTTTCTTCTTCACCTTCACTTACTCTCAATCCAACAGTTACATTTATAGCTTTAAATAACACAAAGGATGTACATAGGGTCCATAATGCTACAGCTCCAACTCCTAACAATTGAATCTTCAACATCCCTACTCCCCCACCATAAAACAGTCCTCCTTCTACGGCAAACAAACCAACTAGTATGGTGCCTACTGCTCCACAAATACCATGAACTCCTACTGCTCCAACTGGATCGTCTACCTTTAAAATCCTATCAATAAATTCTATACTGAATATAATGACTATTCCGGCGATACTCCCTATAATAACCGCTCCTAGAGGGGCAACAATATCTGTTCCCGCTGTAATAGCCACTAATCCTGCTAGGGCACCATTTAATGTCATACTGACATCGGGCTTTCCGTACCTACTCCATGAAATAAACATTGCTACAATAGCAGACGAAGCCGCAGCTAAATTTGTTGTTACAAATATATGAGCAATACTAGTGAAGTCAGTTCCCGATAAGGTTGACCCTGGATTAAATCCAAACCATCCAAACCATAATATAAATACTCCTAATGCCCCAAGTGTAAGGCTATGTCCTTTAATAACTCGAGCCTTGCCGTCCTTAGTGTATTTTCCAATACGTGGCCCTATAATCCAGGCTCCCATAAATGCTGCCCATCCACCTAACGAATGGACTACAGTAGAACCTGCAAAATCATGGAAACCTAATTGTGAAAGCCAACCACCACCCCATATCCAATGTCCTACAATTGGATAAATAGCAGCACTAATTACAAAACTATACATCAAATATGAGATAAACTTTGTTCTTTCAGCCATGGCTCCTGAAACTATAGTAGCGGCAGTAGCACAAAATACTGTCTGAAAGATTAGAAATGCTTCCTTAGGTATATCCAACCCTAAATGCTCATAGCTTCCAAGGGAAAATATATCTACCTTTCCAATGAAGCCTCCCAAATCGACTCCAAACATAATGCTAAATCCTAAAATCCAAAAAATTAAAGAACCTACTGAAAAATCCATAATATTTTTCATAATTATATTCCCTGCATTTTTAGCCCTAGTGAATCCTGTTTCCACCATGGCAAAACCTGCTTGCATAAAGAATACAAGGGCAGTAGCTATTAAAACCCATATGGTATTAATTGAAATAGAATAATCCAACAAAATCTCCCCCTTTAAAATAGTATAAATTTTTTGTTTCTAATCTTTAGCAGAATAAATTTATTATTTAATACATGTAAACTATTAATATAAAGAAGTACTCCCTACTTAAACATAGATAAGTTTGTATATACAAAAAAATAAAGAGCGTCAACATACTAAGAGAAGGTTTGAATTCTCATAGTTGTAGACGCCTTTGCCTATCACTGCATATAAATTTATATGTATATCATTATACAAAATTTTTTTACTATTTTCAATATTTTTTAAAATTTAATATTATGAAATCGTTATCAACTTTTCCCACATATAGAAGAGTGACTAACAAACTTAATAAACGAAAGCAGACTCTGAGGTTTCCTTTTGAGCAATTTTTATGAATCTGTTTTACCTTCTACCTTCTATTACTTATCTATAAACAGATTTATAGTATGAGCCTAAAGGATTCTCTGTGGCTGCTGGAGTAAGTTAACTTTCTCTATCACTCTTCTATATATTTAACTCCCACTTTTACAAGTGAGAGCACCTTTATATGGGATAAAGTTTCCTGGAGGATTTCCAGATTCGTCATTTACCAGAGGAGTCAATTCTTAAGTTTACATTTAAAATAAAATATTTATAGCCCCTAGTTAAAAGGTGGGCATATTGTCTAAATTGTCATTTGTCAAACTATTAGGATTACTCCTTAAAAACTCTCGCCCATTCTTAGCACGTCCAACATTTACACCTTCAATGATACCATGCTTAGCCATACTTATAGCATCATCTATGGAAAATACATTTCCATTTTCCAACATTACATCCGTAATATCTCCATGTGTATTTTTCTTCACTTTTATAATCTTTATCTTATCCTGCATAAATTATCTCCCTCCTCTTAGTATTATATGAAATATTTTGCTAAATATTCAATATTTATAATAAAACAAAAAAAGGGCCCTTAGACCCTCTAACTGTTGACAAACCTTCTATTTATCCATCATTATTAAAAGCCTTTGTGCTTAATTTCAGCCTCGTTTAAAGCAGAAAATGTAGGATCAATCTTTCATCTTCTTAACAAAATTAACAAGATAAAATGCCTTAAAATTATTATGTCCTATTGAAAAAAAACTTTGAGAAGGTCTACAATTTTTGACCCTATGTATATACCAACTACCCCTGCTATACCTGCCATAGACGGTGGTGCAGGAAGGGGTAATTTTGTTATTGTAAATAATACTCCTGTAGCAATACCTACTATTAAAGCAACTACTTCTAATTTCATAATTTTCCCTCCATATTTATATATTAGTAAACGTCTTAATCCTTATAAAAACTAACTATGGTTATAGCCTTTATTCTTTGTCTGCCCCTAAGTTATGAATAAAGCTATAATAATACTAACTATTTCTTATAATGCATTTCACCTTAAAAACAAATTATCCCTTAGATAAATTAATATCTAAGGGACGAAATACTTTTCGTGTTATCACCCTTTTTCATGAACTAGAGAAATTTATTTAACCTATAATGGTGGCTAATCCACAATCACGTAGGGTTTTTAAGTTCAACTTATTTTAAATAGGGAATCGGTTCCCTCTTTAGATAATATATAGGTTTTTTTTAAACTTGTCAATAGGATATTTTGTAACCATACATAGGCACTCCTTATGACTAAAAATAAAGACTAGGGTCATTATATCCTTAAATTTACCTGTATTTTAATCTGTTAAAGGGCTAAATTTCTATTTAATTTGTCTTCTTAAAAAAATCAATTCATTGAAAATTTTTAGATAAATATAAATTTTCTGAAAAATGTATTGACTTGTTACTTCGATATTGTTATAATACATATCAACTAATAAATATTCAAAGAAAGCTTTGAAGGAGACAGGTATTTTATATGTGCAGTCCTAGAGAGTTGGTATTTGCTGAAAGCCAATACTGCTGATATAATACAAATCACTCCTGAGCCGTATCTTCCAAAGGTTTACCGAGTAGTTGATACCGACTGGCCCCGATAAAGGCTTAGGTTTAGCTTAAACCAAAAGAGGCATCTTTTTTAAGATGCAACTAAGGTGGTACCGCGGGTATAACTCGTCCTATAAGAAATTACATTTTTAAGGACGAGTTTTTTATTGTTTTGTAATTTATCTATAAAATTTTAATTTAATATTAGTTCATCGTCAAATGGACCTTCACCCCAAAAGTTTACAGAAACCTCTTGGGATTTTACAGCCTCGGCCTTAAGGTTTAGTTCTGTATCCTTTTTAAGATTTGATTTCTTATTATCTTTTTTTAGCTCC